>NZ_JAJSZC010000053.1:0-38211 GCF_036815105.1 Streptomyces sp. IBSBF 3136 | reverse complement strand
GGTGGGCGCGGCGGCACCGGAGAACACCACCCACCACCTCCGACCAGCCGAAACCCACAGCCCCCTTCGAGCCCCGACCGCGACAGCGCATGCCCCCACCCGCAGCCGGAGGCTCACGCGTCGGACCGCCCGAACAGCGGAGCGAGCAACAGTTGCGCCGCGCCCTCCGCGACGAGCCGCTCCCCGCCCGGAGCCACCCGTACCGGCACCGTCGCGTCCGGGATCCCCTCGCGCCGGGCCCGCGCGTCGAGGACCTCCGCGACGCCCCGGACGTAGGTGTCCGGCGCCGCGGCTACGGTGCGACCGCCGAGCAGCACCAGGTCGATGTCCAGCAGCCCCACCAGGTTCCCGGCGCCGACCCCCAGCACCCGCGCCGCCTCGCCGACCTCGCCGCGGCTCACGGCCGACAGGCACAGCACCTCCACGCACCCGCGGTTCCCGCACCCGCATGGGGGCCCGTCCAGCTGGAGTACCTGGTGCCCGAACTCCCCCGCCCCGGTCCGCGCGCCCCGGTGCACATGCCCGCCGATCACCAGTCCGGCCCCCAGCCCCGTACCGAGGTGCAGATACGCGAAGGAGCCGCCCTCGCCGGCGACCGACAGCCCCAGCGCGGCCGCGTTGGTGTCCTTGTCCACCACGACCGGCACCCCCAGCCGCCCGGTCAGCGCGTCCCGCAGGGCGAACCCCTCCCACTCGGGGAACCCGGTGACCCGGTGCAGCACCCCGCGCGCGTGGTCGAGCGGGCCGGGCAGTGCCACGCCGACGCCGAGCAGCGACCCCGCGGTGGCGAGCCCCGGGCTCCCCAGCACCTCGGCCACCAGTTCCCGCACCACTCCGGCCACGCCTCCCAGCACGGCCTCGGCGCCCGCCCCGAGGTCCAGTGGCCCGCGCCGCTGCCCGACCACGGTCCCGTCGAGGTCCACCAGCACGGCCCGCAGCTCGTCCCGGTCCAGGTGCACCCCGACCGCGTGGCCCGCCTCCGGCACAAGACGCAGCACGGTGCGCGGCTTGCCCCCGGTGGACGCCCGCCGCCCGGCCTCGGCGGCGAACCCCTCGTCCCGCAGCCGCGCGGTGATCTTGCTGACCGCCTGCGGGGTCAGCCCGGTCCGTTCGGCCAGTTCCAGCCGGCTGATGCCCGCGGCCCCGGCCGTCCGCAGCAGGTCAAGCACCAGCGCGGTGTTGTGACTGCGCACCGCCACCAGATTCGCCCCGACCGGCCCACCGCTTCTCGTCCTGTTCACGCCACCCATTCTCCCCACCGCTTGCACTTTGGCAACAGCGTTGCGAAAGTAGGACGCATGACTGGTACCCCCCTCCGCGTCGGCCTGATCGGTTACGGCCTCGCCGGCTCCGTCTTCCACGCTCCGCTGATCGCCGCCACCGAGGGCCTCGCCCTGGACACCGTGGTGACCTCGAACCCCGAGCGGCAGGAGCAGGCCCGCGCCGAGTTCCCGGACGTGCGCGTCGCCGGCACCCCCGAGGAGCTGTTCGACCGCGCCGACGCGCTGGACCTGGTCGTCATCGCCTCGCCGAACAGGACGCACGTCCCGCTCGCCACCACCGCCCTGAAGGCGGGCCTGCCGGTGGTCGTGGACAAGCCGGTCGCGGGCACGGCGGCCGAGGCGCGCGAGCTGGCCGCGCTCGCCGAGGAGCGCGGTCTGCTCCTGTCGGTCTTCCAGAACCGCCGCTGGGACAACGACTTCCTGACCCTGCGCAATCTGCTGGAGGAGGGCGCGCTGGGTGACGTCTGGCGCTTCGAGTCCCGCTTCGAGCGCTGGCGCCCGCAGCCCAAGGGCGGCTGGCGCGAGTCCGGCGACCCGGCGGAGATCGGCGGGCTGCTCTACGACCTCGGCAGCCATGTCGTCGACCAGGCCCTGGTGCTGTTCGGCCCGGCCACCGAGGTGTACGCGGAGACGGTCGTCCGCCGCGCCGGCGCCGAGACCGACGACGACACGTTCATCGCGGTCACCCACGCGGGCGGCGTCCGCTCCCACCTGTACGTCTCCTCCACGACCGCCCAACTCGGCCCCCGCTTCCGGGTCCTGGGCTCCCGGGCCGGCTATGTGAAGCACGGCCTCGACCCGCAGGAGGCGGCGCTGCGCGAAGGGCTGCGGCCGGGCCCGGCCTGGGGCGCGGAGCCCGAGGCACTGTGGGGCCGGCTCGGCGCCGGGCAGTCCCCGCTGACCGACGGCGGCGATCCCGTGCCGACCCTCCACGGCGACTACCCCGCCTACTACGCGGCCGTGGCCGCCGCACTGGCCGGCGACGGCCCCAACCCGGTGACCGCCCTGGAGGCGGCCTCGGCCCTCGACGTACTGGAGGCGGCCCGCCGGTCCGCCCAGGAGAAGGTAACGGTGATCCTCTGATGCACCACCCGCAGATCACTCCCCGGTTCGCGCCCGAGATCACCCCGAGCGTGGAGGAACTGGAGGAGCAGGAACGCCGGTTGGTCTTCAGCCGGTTCACCCACGACGACGCCTGGGCCCTCGGCTCCCTCCTGGTGGAGCTGGCCCGCGAGCGCCAGGCCCCGGTCGCCGTCGACATCCACCGCGGCGGCCAGCAGCTGTTCCATGCCGCCCTGCCCGGCTCCACCCCGGACAACGACGCGTGGATCGGCCGCAAGCGCCGGGTGGTGGAGCGCTACGGCGCCTCCTCCTACCTGGTGGGCGCCCGCTTCCGGGCCAAGGGCACGACGTTCGAGGAGTCCTCCCGTCTCGATCCCGACACCTACGCGGCGCACGGCGGCTGCTTCCCGGTCCGGGTCGAGGACGCCGGTGTGATCGGCACGGTGACGGTCTCCGGACTGCCCCAGCTCCAGGACCACCGGTTCGTCGTGGAGGCGCTGGAGCGGTTCCTCGGCAAGTAGCGGCCGCGCGGGTGGCGGCCGCAGGATTACCGCGCGGCTCCCTCCGGTTGGCACCGGTGTGCACGACCATCACGGCACCACACCCACCCGGAGGGAAGGGACCCGATGAGCGAGACGACGGACAGCGCCCGCACCGTCAAGGAGTCGATCGGCCGGTACGGCGTCTGGAACGTGGGCCTCAGGGCGGAGGATCCGGCCCGCCGCGGCGACATCGCCGAGGCCGCCGCCGAACTGGAGCAACTCGGCTACGGGGCCGCCTGGCTGGGCGGCAGCAGCGCGCCCGGGCATGCCGCGCCGCTCCTTGATGCGACGTCCCGGCTGGTCGTCGGCACGAGCATCCAGAGCATCTGGCAGTACGAGGCCGAGGAGAGCGCGGCCGGTTTCGCCGAGCTGGAGTCGGTCCACCCGGGCCGCTTCCTGCTCGGCCTCGGCGTGAGCCACGCCAAGATGGCGGACCAGTACCGGCGCCCGTACTCCGCTCTGGTCGCCTACCTCGACGCGCTGGACGCGGCCGGTGTCCCGGCCGGGCGCCGGGTGCTCGCGGCCCTCGGCCCGAAGACCCTGGAGCTGTCCCGGGACCGGGCGGCGGGCGCGATCCCCTACCTCGTCACCCCCGAGCACACCGCGCGGGCCCGCGAGATCCTGGGCGACGCCCCGCTGCTGGCACCGGAGTTCGCGGTCGTCCTGGAGACCGACCCGGCCACCGCCCGCGCCCTGGCCCGCGAGCACCTCGCGATGTACCTCACCCTCCCGAACTACACCAACAGCTTCCTCCGCCTCGGCTACACCGAGGACGACCTGGCCGACGGCGGCAGCGACCGCCTGGTGGACGCCCTGTACGCCTGGGGCGACGAGACCCGCATCCACACCCGCCTCAACGCCTTCCACGAGGCGGGCGCGGACCACGTGGCGATCCAGGTGGTGACGGGTGGCCCGCGCGACTCCCTGCCCCGGGAGGAATGGCGCCGCCTGGCCGCCGTCCTGGACTGAGGCCGTCTTTCAGATCATGGTCCGACCGTCCCGCCGCGCCGGGCAGTCCCGCAGGAGTTTTCGGATCTGCTCGGCGCGGTCGACCCTCGGACCAAGCTCGTGCATACGGCGTTGCAGCAGCGCCCTCGTCTCATCGTCCAGCTGATCACAGTGCCCCCTGAACACCTCGCGCAGTGCCTTCAGCGCCCAGTACTCGTTGAACGGCTTGTCCTCGGTCACCGCAGCCTGGGCGAGCGCGGGTCCCCACGCCGGATCCGGATTGGCGTACAGATAAGCCGCCGCAGCGAGTCGCAACCCGTGGTCACTGCTGTGGAGATGCCGGTCGACGTCGAAATTCCGGTCGCCTCGAAGCAGCCGGACCATCTCGTCCACCAGGTCGCTCATCGCCTGCGTCCGCGCACGTCCGCTGGACATGGTCCACCGGATCTCGTTGTATCGCGCCGCCAGCCGATCCACGGGGTCAACGGACGGCGGCTCGGCGGCCCCACCGGTGAGCTGCGCTCTGCTGAGCGCCTCTCGCACCCCGTCGGCCAAGTCCTCGGCGGTCTCCTGGTACCTCGCGTCGCTCTGCCGTGTCTCTCGGATGGCTTCCTGCGCGGTGCTCCGGGCCTCTTCGACCTGCCGCTTCAGAGTGATCCCGAATCCGGAGACCTCGGAGAAGAAGACGCCCAGAAGCACGAGGATCACGAGACCTGTGACGACCATGGGCGGATCCGTCATCTGAGGGTGGCGGCACACCCTGACGACTCTGCCGTTCGATGCCAGCTGCTGGTCGCACACCTCGGCCGTGAAGAACAGGACGACGGCCGCGCTGGCGGCGAGGGCCACCAGCGAAGCGGCCATCCACTGAGAAGGCCGGACCGCCTTCCAGCCCGCTCGTCGATGGACTGTTGAGCCCTCACTGACTCCAGTCGCGGCCATCCCCCCACCCTTCGGCGCCTGTTGGTACAGGCCGCCATGCTGGCCTCCTCAGCGGCCAACTGACAAGCGGGGCTTGGCGCCCGAGACGACCCTCGGCAGGCCGGGGCCGCCATGCCGGCAGATCGCCCTCACCAAGCGGAGCCCTAAGCGTCCTTCAGTTCCTGCCGCTGGCGGCCCAGGCCCTCGACCTCCAGTTCCACCACGTCACCGGCCCGCAGGTACGGCTTCGGGTCGGGCCGGCCCATGGCGACCCCGGCGGGCGTGCCGGTGTTGATGACGTCACCGGGGTAGAGGGTCATGAACCGGCTGACGTAACGCACCACTTCGCCCACGGGGAAGATCTGCTCCGCGGTCGTCCCGTCCTGCTTCGGCTCGCCGTTGACCCACAGCCGCAGCGAGAGCCGTTGCGGGTCGGGGACCTCGTCGGCCGTCACCAGCCAGGGGCCCAGCGGGTTGAACGTCTCGCAGTTCTTCCCCTTGTCCCAGGTCCCGCCGCGCTCGATCTGGAACTCCCGCTCGGACACGTCGTGCGCCACCGCGTACCCGGCGACGTGGGCGAGCCCTTCCTCGGCCGACTCCAGGTAGCGGGCCGTACGCCCGACGACGACGGCCAGCTCCACCTCCCAGTCGGTCTTGGTCGACCCGCGCGGCACCAGCACGGTGTCGTTCGGGCCGACGACCGTGTCCGCGGCCTTGAGGAAGATCACGGGCTCGGTGGGCGGCTCGGCCCCGGTCTCCCGCGCGTGGTCGTGGTAGTTGAGCCCGATGCACACGACCTTGCCGATCCGGCCGACCGGGGGCCCGATCCGCAGACCCGCCGCGTCCAGCGCGGGCAGCTCGCCGGCCTCGGCCGCCGCCCGCACCCGGCCGAGCGCGGCGCCGTCGGCGAGCAGCACCCCGTCGATGTCGTCCACGAGTCCCGACAGGTCCCTGAGCGTTCCGTCGGCGTCGAGCAACGCGGGGCGCTCCGCCCCGGCCGGACCGACTCGCAGCAGCTTCATGGTCACAATCTCCCTCGATCGCGGGCGCCCGCCCGATGGGTGCAGCCATCGAACAGGACTTGGTCGATCCTCCAATCCGGCCGTCCACTCCGCAATACCGTGTTCACGTACTGGACTGCGTACCGGCTCCCGACCGACGGCTCACCGGTACAGGGCGGCCCGCTCCACGGCGCTCCACGTGGTGCTGGTGACGACGTACAGCGCGGCCGCGAGCGGCACCACCGCGACGGTGACGAGCGTGAGGAACGACATGAACGGCATGACCCGGTTGATTGCGCCGAGTCCCGGCACCGGCGTGCCGTCGCCCGCCGCCACCGGGGCCGGGTTCTTCGCCGCCATCAGCCGGGTGCGCCGGTAGTTGAAGGCTGCGACCGCGGCGACGAGGGCGAACAGCGCGAGGTAGACGAGCCCGGCGGCCCCGAAGACCCCGCCGTCGGAGAGGGCGTCGGTCCACCGTCCGCCGAGCGGCGCGGCGAGCAGTCGGTGGGACAGCGGTCCGTCGGCCCCGCCGCTGATCGAGGAGCTGGAGAAGAGGTGGTAGAGGAGGAAGAAGGCGGGCATCTGGAGCAGGCTGGGCAGGCAGCCGGAGAGCGGGGAGACCCGTTCCTCGGCGTGCACCTCGAGAACCGCCCGCTGGAGTCGCCGGGGGTCGTCGGCGTGCTTCTCGCGCAACTCGGAGATCCTCGGCTGGAGCGCGGCCCGGGCGCGCTGCCCGCGGGCGGCGGCCCGGGAGAGCGGATGGACGAGGAGCCGTACCAGCGCGGTGAACAGGACGATCGCGGCGGCGGCCGCGGAGGCGTGGAAGAGCGGCTGGAGCAGGTCGGCGAGCTGTTCGACCAGGCGGGCGAAAACGGACATGGGTGAACCCCTTCGGGACGGGTGCGTCGTGCCGGTGTGCGGTGCCTGCCGGCTCTCGGGAGACGGCAGGGCAGAGCGGCAGGACGGCCCGCGCGGGGTCGCATCCGGTTGATCACGCTCAGAGGATCAGACTCAGAGCATCAGGCTCCGAGGATCACGCCCCGAAGGTCATGTTGATGACCCTGTCGGGACGAGCGCGTGTCTGTGTGGGCCGGTGCCCCGCGCGCGGGTCGTCGCGAGGGCGAGTCCGGGTGCTCGGGGCCGGCGGCGCCCCGGGGCGTCGGGGTCGCGCTGCGGCAGGAACGCCGTGCGCCGGGCCCGGTCGCGTATCGCCGTGCGGACGCGGGTGGGCGGGACGGCGGGCGCGGAGCGGGCGGCGACCAGGACGCAGGCGGCGAACGCGGAACCGGCGGCGGCGGTCGCGGCGAGGGCGACCGTGGTGGAGAGGCTGCCGGTGTCGAGGAGCGCGGCCTGGAGCAGGAGCAGGCTCACCAGGACCAGCAGCGGGGCGGCGGGACGCGCGACGGCGGTACGGCGACCGCGGACCATGACCTCCCCCTCCCGTAGACCTGTGTGACCGTTACGCGGGATCGATGTGCAGGGGCTCCAGGAGCCGCTTGGGCTTGAGCAGCGCCCTGCTGACCGGATCCGCCGGGTCGGGATCGAGTCCCGGGCCCGCCACCATGACAACGTCCGCGGGGGGTACGACGGTTCCACAGGCGGGACATTCGCCGTAGGGACCGAGTTCGGTGCCGCACCGCGCGTGCTGGAACGCCCGCAGCTGGACCTCCTGGAAGTGCTCGCGGCCCCACAGCCCCAGCGCCCGCAGCGCGGGCCACAGCGCGACACCGCGCTCGGTGACGACGTACTCGTCACGCGGCGGCGCCTCCTGGTACCGCCGCTTCTCCAGGATCCCCTCCTCGGTGAGCGCCTTCAGGCGGGCCGACAGGACGGCGCGCGGGATGCCGAGGTGGACGAGGAAGTCGTTGTAGCGCCGGACGCCGTAGAGCGCGTCCCGGACGACGAGGAGCGTCCACCGCTCCCCGACGACCTCGAGCGCGCGGGCGATCGAGCATTCCTGCGTCGCGTAGTCCTTGCCCAGTGCCATGCCGTCCACTGTAGCCATTTCCCCTCCGTGGGTTCAATCACCGAACCTATGGTGCTACCGTCGGAGCATGCCTAAGTTCAGTGAACGAACTCTGACGCGATGGCAGCCGGCGGCCACGCGTGCGGGGACGAGCCGCCCCGCGCCCCCGCACCCCCGCGCCACGCTCGCCGTCACCAGCGCGGCGACCGCCGTGACCCTGATGACGTACACCGCACCCGTGGTGACGCTCCCGGACACCGCGGCCGCCCTGCACACTTCGCTGTCCGCCCAGGCATGGCTGCTGAACGGCACCCCGCTGGGCCTGGCCGCCCTCCTCCTGGTGGCCGGCAGCCTGGCCGACGACCACGGCCGCCGCCGCGTCTTCCTCGCCGGCACCATCGCCCTGGGCCTCACGACCGCCCTCGGCGGCCTGACGACCTCGACCTTCCTGTTCACCCTCGCCCGCATCGCCCAGGGCGCGGCGAGCGCAGCGATCCTCGCGAGCAGTCTGGGCCTGCTGGTGGCGGCCTTCCCGAGCGCACGCGGCCGGCTGCACGCCACCGGCGTGTGGGGTGCCTTCGTCAGCGCGGGTATCGCCGCGGGCCCGCTGGTCAGCGGGGCGTTCCCGTCCTGGCGGACGGCGTACGGCGCCCTCGGCGCGGCGGCGCTGCTGACGGCGGCCCTGGGCACCCGCGCCCTGTCCGAGTCCCGGGCCCCGCGCGGCGGCCGCCCGGACATCCTCGGCGCGCTGACCTTCGGCACGGCCCTGGTGTCCCTGGTCGCGGCCCTCACCCTCGGCCGCGACGGCTGGCTGCGCGCGCCGGTGGGCCTGCTGTTCGCGGCCACGGCGGTCCTGCTCGCCCTGTTCGCGGTCGTGGAGCGCCGGTCCCGCACCCCCATGATCGACCTCTCCCTCCTGCGCCACCCCCGCTTCCTCGCCTCCTCCGCGGGCGGCCTGTTCACGGGCCTGACGGTGATCGGCCTCTTCAGCTACCTCCCGGCGCTGCTCCAGCGGTCCGAGCACCTGTCCGCGATGGACACCGCCTGGCTGTTCGTCCTCTGGTCGGGCCTGTCCTTCGTGGTCGCCCTGCAGGCCAAGCGACTGGCGGGCCGGGTGGCGGCCCGCCGTCAGATGGCCGTGGGCTTCCTGCTGCACGCGGCGGGCGCGCTGACGATGCTGGGCGCGATCGGCGCGGGCTCGTGGACGCGGATGCTGCCCGGCCTGGTCCTCGGCGGTGTGGGCAGCGGCCTGCTGAACGCGGCGCTGCCGCTGGTGGCGGTGGAGTCGGTACCGGCCGAACGGGCCGCGATGGGCTCCGGCGCCCAGCAGACGTTCCGCTACATCGGCTCCTGCGCGGGCGTGGCCCTCACGATCGCTCTCGTCACCTCGTCGGGCGGCGGCCCGGCCCACGGCGCGGACGTGGCGATGACGGTCTCGGCGGTGCTCGCCGTGGTCGGCGCGACAGTGGTGGGACTGCTGCGGGAGCGGGCCTGAGGGTGCGGGCCTGCTGCGGGGGCGGCCCTGAGGGTGCTGGACTGCTGCGAGAGCGGGCCTGAGAGAGTGCGGGGCGCGGGAGCGGGCTTGAGGGTGCGGGACTGCTGCGGGAGCGGGCCTGAGGGTGCGGGGCGCGGGAGGCGCGTCCGCTCGCCCCGACCGCTCACCCCCGGGGCCGCATCGACCTCAGCTTCCCCCACACGACCATCCGGTACCGCGAGGTGAACTCGGGCGTACAGGTGGTCAGGGTGATGTAGTAGCCCGGCTCGTCGTACCCGTACCCGGGCCGGACGAGGGAGCGCGGCACGGGCCGTACGACGCCCGAGTCGCGGGCGGAGGTCCGCGGCAGGATCCGGTCGACGGTGTACGTGTAGACCGCCGCCCTCGTCTCCACCTCCACCGAGTCGCCCCGACGGAGCCTCGGCAGATGGCGGAAGGGCTCGCCGTGGGTGTTGCGGTGCCCGGCCAGGGCGAAGTTCCCCGCCTGGCCCGGCTGTTGGGTGCCCGGGTAGTGGCCGACGTATCCCTTGTTCAGGACGTCCGGCTTGCTCACCCCCTCCGCGACGGGGACGCGGAGCCCCAGCCGCGGCACGAGGAGAACCGCGTACGCCTGGGAGCGGCGCGGCCACCCGGAGCCGACGACGGACCCGGACGCCCGCCGCCGCCCACCGTCGCCCGCCCCGGCCCCCGCACCGGTGGACGGCCCGGGACCGGCGAACGACCCACCCGAAGACGCGCCACCTGACGACGCACCCCCCGGAGCGAGTCCGCCGCCGTCACCCCACTCCCGCTCCAGGGCCCGCACCTCCCGCGCGGCCCCCTGCCGCGCCTCGCGGTTGGTCCACCACAGCTGGTGCACGACGAGCAGCATGAGCACGGCCCCGGCGGTGACCAGCACCTCGCCCGAGCCGAGCAGCCCCCGCCGCCACCTCGCCCGCCTGCGACGGTCCCGGTGCCGTACGACCCGTATCCGCACACCCGCCTCCCGACCTCCCGAGGAGCCGCCCGCACGATAGGGCGGGAGACCTCAACTCACCAGAGCCGTAGGGAACACGGCCTCCGGCGCTGCCGGAACGTGCGCTGCCCCGAGCCTGCTCCGGTCCTGCTCCGATCCCACTCCGGCCCTCTGACGTCGGCTTCCTCAACTGGTTTTAGAAAGGGCTGTCACAAGCCTCGACAGCTCCACGCGGTGCGCCCATGCTGCCTGTTGGCATGTGGGGGGACCAGCGGGCGCCGGCCGCGGCAGGCAGGCGCCGCAGCCGCAGGGAGAGGCGGAGAAGAAGCCATGATCCGACGCAGAACGCTGCTCGCCGCGGCGGGCGCGGGCCTCCTGGGCAGCGCCCTGACCACGGGCACCGCCCGCGCCGACGCCGCGATCCCGGTCGACCCGTCGGCCGGCTACGGCACCTGGGAAGGCTGGGGCACCTCACTGGCCTGGTGGGCGAACGTCTTCGGCGCCCGGGACGACTTCGCGGACCTCTTCTTCACCACTGGGACGACCACGTACAACGGCACCCCCCTGCCGGGCCTCGGCCTGAACATCGCCCGCTACAACCTGGGCGCTTGCAGCTGGAACAGCGTCGGCGGCGAGACGATGACGGTGTCGCCCGACATCCCTCCGTTCAAGCAGATCGAGGGCTACTGGCAGGACTGGAGCAACGAGGATCCCGCTTCGCCGGCCTGGAAGTGGACGGCGGACGCGGCCCAGCGCGCGATGCTGCGGAAGGCGACGGCGAGAGGCGCGGTGTCGGAGCTGTTCGCCAACTCCCCCATGTGGTGGATGTGCCTGAACCACAACCCGTCGGGGGCGGCCGGCGGCGGCAACAACCTCCAGTCCTGGAACTACCGGCAGCACGCCTCCCACCTGGCCGCCGTGGCGCTGTACGCCAAGCAGCACTGGGGGGTGGACTTCGCGACGGTGGAGGCCTTCAACGAGCCGTCGTCGGCGTGGTGGACGGCGACGGGCACGCAGGAGGGCTGCCACATGGACGCCACGGTCCAGTCGGCCGTACTCCCTTATCTGCGGAGCGAGTTGGACAAGCGGGGCCTGACGAGCACGAGGATCTCGGCGTCGGACGAGACGAGTTACGACCTGGCCCGCACCACCTGGAACACCTTCTCCGCCACCACCAAGGGTTACGTCGACCGCGTCAACGTCCACGGCTACCAGGGCTCGGGCGGCCGGCGCGACCTGCTGTACACGGACGTCGTCACCACGGCGGGCAAGGCGCTGTGGAACTCGGAGACCGGCGACGGCGACGGCACCGGCCTGACCCTGGCGAGCAACCTGCTCTACGACTTCCGCTGGCTGCACCCCACCGCCTGGGTGTACTGGCAGGTGATGGACCCCAGCGCGGGGTGGGCGATGATCGCCTACGACGCGGACACCCTCCAGCCGGGCGCGGTCCAGCCGAAGTACCACGTCATGGCGCAGTTCAGCCGCCACATCAGGCCGGGCATGACGATCCTGGACACCGGCGTGAGCTACGCGGTGGCGGCCCTGGACAGAGCGTCGAAACGCCTGGTGATCGTGGCCGCGAACACTGCCGCCACGGCCCGGACGCTCACCTTCGACCTGTCCCGGTTCACGACGGTGACGGGCGGGACGGGCGGCGTGGTCCCCCGCTGGAACACGGTGACGACGGGCGGCTCGGACCTCTACACCCTCCACACGGACACCCGCCTGTCCGGCCGGACGCTGTCGGTCCCGTTCGCGGCGAAGTCGGTGCAGACGCTGCAGGTGGACGGAGTGACGCCGTAGGGGCAGCCCCTCGGGTGGACGGAGCGGGGCAGGAGGGGCCTCGGCAGGGTCCTCGGGGGCACCGACGGCCGGGGCGTCCTCCTCCTGTGTCACCGGTCGGCAGTACGGTGTCCCCCATGCGCCCCGACACGCCTGCCGAGAACGTCGACCACACCGCCGAAGCGGCACGCCTGGAGCGAACCGCCGGCCTGTACCCCGAGGACGCGGAGGCCCTGCTCCTGCGCGCCGCGGCCCACCTTGAGCTGTCCGGCGACCGCCCCGCCGCGACGACGCTCTACGACCGCCTGCTGTCCTCCTCGGACGAGTTGGAGGACTCCCACCTGGTCCGCGCCCTGAAGGCGTCGAACCTCTGGGAGTACGGCCACGAGGCCGAGGCACGGGCGATCATCGACGGCGTCCGCATGTCGGCGCCGCGCGACGCGGCCCCGTGGGTGATCGTGGCGGAGTCCCTGGAGGCGCACGACGAGCTGGAGGCGGCGGAGGAGACCTTCACCGAGGGAGCCCGCCTGCTCCTGCCGGAGGGCACGGAACCCCCGCGCGCCACCCATCCCCTCCTCTACGGCCGCCACCGCGTCCGCCGGATGCGGGGCCTGCCGCACGACGACTGGGACATGCTGGCGGACACCCTCCACACCTCCCCCGTCCCGCTGGACGAACTCCACGACCCCAAGCGCGTGTGGTCCCTGGGCTCCGACAACCCGGCGGAACTGGCGGCGGAGATCTCCCGCCTCCGCGCGGAACTCGGCGCCTACCGCGAGGCGCTGTCCCGCCCCTTCCCGGTGGCCGTCCTGCACTGGCCGGCCACCGAACTGGCGGAACTGCTCTCGGCCTACGACGACCTGGCCGCGGAGTACCCCTCCCACGAGACCCACCTGGCGACCATAGAGGCCTCCCTGCGCGAACTGGCGTCCTCCGGCACCGCGAACCTGGGCATCGTCACCGGCACGGTCCCGTCCTACGAGGCGTTCGCGGCCTCGGAGGGCTCGAGCCCGTCCGACACGACCCTCCTGCCCCAGTACGCCACCATCCTGGCGGCCCGGGGCCGCGCGGTGGCGTGGCCGCCACAGCGGGGGGCCTCCTGCTGGTGCGGCTCGGACCGGACGTACGGGGAGTGCCACGGAACGCGGGAGGCCGTGGCGGGCGTCTGAGTGGGGGGACGGGGGCGGCCACTCAGGCCGGAAGCCTCCAGGAGCCCCATCCGGGAATCCGAACCCACCGGACCGAGGAGAGGGCCTGGCCGTGCCTCAACCGTGGCTCACCGTGGCCCTCTTCGTCGCCGCGCTCTGGACGCTCATCGGCGCCCACGGCACCCGCGCCGCCCTGCGCGCCCGCCGGTCCCTGGACCTTCTGGGCGTGCCGGGTGTCCGGACAAGAGGCGAGGTGGCCAACTCCGCGCGCCGGGTCGGCTCGTCGTACCACCCACCCCAGATCCGCTACCAGGCCACACCGCCGGGCCACCCCACCGCCCCCGCCACCCGGACCTACCGCCAGGTCCCCCTGAACCCCGGCTCCCCCAACGCCCTCCACCGCGGCACCCCGGTCATCCTCCGGTACGACCCGAGGGACCCGAGACGCGCGGTGGTGGTCCGCACGGCGAAGTCCTACTCGCCCACGGCGAATCTGATCTGGTGCGTGTCTTTCATGACGTTCGGGATTGGATTGGGCGTCCTCTCGCTCCTGTGACGGAGGCGCTCCGCCGCGGGCCGACCGAAAGAGAATCGGCGAGGCCCGCGTCCGCCCCATCACCGGCAACCGCGGACCAGCCACCTGCCCACCCCAGCCAAACGGGACTTATCGCCCGAGTTCCCCATCCCCCTCCTCTATGTCCGACCTTTGCAGTACCGTCACATCGCAACCGTTTGTATGGGGCCGCTACTTGTGACGCGGGCCTGACCTTTGCGTTTTGAGGAAAGATGCCCTACCAGCCTGGAGCCGACTGGCAGTACGACGTCCCGACGACAGGCAGCACACATCTGCCGCCGGACGCCGGATACGGCAAGGCTCTGACCAACCAGGGCTACGGTTTCGAGGTTGCCGTCGCCGACCTCATCGACAACTCGATCGACGCCGGCGCCGACAAGATCGTCGTTCACTTCCTCCGCGATGCCGGTCGCATCCTCACGCTGCTCGTCATCGACAACGGCCGGGGCATGGACGACGAAGGCCTCGACGCGGCGATGACGGTCGGACGCCGTCGGGACTACGGCCAGGGCGCCCTGGGCATGTACGGCACCGGCCTGAAGGCGGCTTCGCTCTCCCATGCCTCTTCGCTCACCGTGGTCAGCCGCACCAGGCGCAGTCGCGCGGCCGGACGCCGCCTCACGGCGGAGGGCATCGAAGACGGTTTCCGCTGCGACACCGTCGATCCCCAGTACGCGCAGGATCTCGTGGACCGCTACGACGGCGTCATCGAGTGGCAGGGCACCATCGTGCGCTGGGACGGAGTACGCGCCTTCGAGACGGTGGCACGGGGCCAGAGCGACCAGTTCCTGTCCAAGGCGATCGCCCGCCTCGAAACCCATCTCGGCCTGTACCTGCACCGGTACCTGCAGCGCGGTCTGCAGCTCGACATCGCAGTATGGGACGTGAGCAGCGGGGAGCGGGGCCTCGGCGAGGAGGTGGACCACATCGCCGTGGAGGCACTGGACCCGTTCGGGTACAAGGTGCCGGGCAAGGCGGGATACCCCCGGGAGTTCACGGCACCGGTGGAAGGTCTGGGAGATCTGAGCCTGACCGCTCACATCTGGCCCGCCAAGTCGAAGCAGGCGGGATTCCGTCAGATCGGCTCCCTCATGGACAGGCAGGGCTTCTACTTCTACCGCAACGACCGGCTCGTCCAGGCGGGAGGCTGGAACGGCTGGCGCAACCCGGAGGGACACCACGTACTGGCCCGGGTCGCGGTCGACCTACCGTCCCGCAGGAACAGCGTGCTGAGTCTCGACGTGAAGAAGGAAAAGGTCACCGTCACGCCGGCCTTCACGGACGGCCTCGACAAGGCGGTGGACCCCGCGGGGCACACCTTCCGCGGCTACCTGACGGACGCCGAGACCGCCTACCGCGACGGGGCCAGGCGCACCGAGATCGTCCGCAAGCCTGTCACTCCCCCCGGCAAGGGCCTGGATCCCAAGGTCAAGCGCGTCATCAAGGAAGAGTTGCCCGAGAAGCCGGCCGAGGAGCCGATCAGCTTCACCTGGGGCGCGCTTCCCTCCGACCAGTTCTTCCGCCTGGACCGCGAGCGTAACGTCGTCGTCCTCAACAGGTCCTACCGCGAGGACTTCAACGACGGGCGGCGCGGCGGCGCCAACGACGCGCCGGTCACCAAGACCCTGCTGTACCTGCTCCTGGAGGACTGCTTCGGGCTGGGCCGCTGGGAGCGGAGTCGTCAGGACCGGCTGGACTACTGGAACGCCATCCTCCTGGCTTCGGTGGACGCCCAACGCACGCGGCGTGAGCAGCAATCCTCCTGACTCGGGCAACCCACTCACCACTGTTCCGCCTCTGATGCGACTGAGGACCACTCCCCATGAGCCAAACCCCGGCCGACATGCTCCTCGAGATTCACACGCACGCGCTGGCAGGCATGCTGAACGCGCCCCGACACTTCGCGCGGTGGGCCGCCCTCGCGGCCGACGAGGATCATCCGGACTCGGACCTGAGCGAGGAGTTGTTCCGTTCCTACCTCGTCGGCGGCGACGAGGCACTCAGAGCCCTGTGGAGCCGTCACCTCACGGCCTGGGACTTCGTCGAAGCTCCTGCGTGGGCGCCCTCGATCCCCGCACGCACCGACGAGCGCCGTACGGCCGTGTACGACCGCCTGCGGTTCGGGGCAGACCTGCGGAAGGCGCTGGACGACGCCGTACCGGTGGCGAAGGTCCCGGGTCCCACGGTGATCACCCGTGATTTCACCCCCTGGTACACCCCCGAGCGAGCCGCTGCCCGTTCCTTCTACTGGGCGTCGTACGAGCGCAAGCTCCGCGCCAAGCGCTGGTCGGACGCGGCGATCGCGAGCCTCGACGAGGCAAGCCGGGCTGTGGTCGAACGCCTCACCGATCCCGAACAGCCGACAGCTCGACAGGCCAAGGGCCTGGTGGTCGGCTATGTGCAGTCGGGCAAGACAGCCAACTTCACCGGTGTCACCGCCAAGGCGATCGACGCCGGCTATCGCCTCGTCATCGTGCTGGGCGGCACGCTCAACCTGCTGCGCGCCCAGACCCAGCGCCGTCTGGACATGGAGCTGATCGGGCAGGAGAACATCCTGCGGGGCGCGGACCTCACGGACCTCGACTCCCTCGTGGGCGTGGACTACGTAGGTGACGACGACGCGGACTGGGCCGAATTCGTCCGGCACGGTGGACGTCCGTCCGTGCTCGGTGCGTTCGACATCGAGCGCCTGACGACTCGCGACAACGACTACAAGAGCCTGGCGCAGGGAATCCGAGCTCTCGAGTTCGAGAAGCGAGAACCGAGCCGCCCCCTTCACGATCCGGCGAACTTGCACCGCGCGGCGGCACGCGTCCTGGTGGTGAAGAAGAACAAGTCCGTTCTGACCAAACTCGTCAAGGACCTGAAGCAGATCCACCGGTTGTCGGGCGAGCTGCCGGCCCTGATCATCGACGACGAGTCGGACCAGGCGTCCGTGAACACCCTGGACCCCAAGAAGTGGGAGCAGGGCCGCACGGAACGCACAGCCATCAACGGTCTGCTCTCCCAGCTCCTGACGCTGCTCCCGCGGGCTCAGTACGTCGGCTACACGGCCACTCCCTTCGCCAACGTCTTCATCGATCCCGGGGACGACGAGGACCTCTTTCCCAGCGACTTCTTGATCTCTCTGCCTCGCCCGACGGGGTACATGGGCGTGCAGGACTTCCATGATCTGGACCTGGCGATACCGCGCGACGAGCGCACCTTCGCCAACTCTCAGGAAAAGGCCCACATCCGGAACGTCCGCGACAGCGCGGACGACCGTCTCCAGGAGGCCATGGACGCCTTCGTCCTGTCCGGTGCGCTGAAGCTGTACCGGGGCGAGCACGGTGTGGAGGAAGGGCCGTTCCGGCACCACACGATGCTCGCCCATCAGTCGGTACGGAAGGACGATCACGCGGATCTCGCGTTGCGGATCAATTCGATGTGGCACCAGGCGGGCTACAGCTCGTCGGCCGGTCACGAACGCCTTTCCGCTCTGTGGGCTTCGGACTTCGCCCCGGTCAGTGAGACGCGCGCCTCGGACCTGCCGGCTCCCGGCACCTACGAAGAACTGCGCCCCTACGTCAACGCCGCACGTCAGCGCATAGGCTCAGGAGGTCGGCCGGTCATCGTCGTCAATGGCGACTCCGACCGTTACTTCGATCAGTTGAACCTCGACTTCGACCGGACGCCACACGTCTGGAAGATCTTGGTGGGCGGAACGAAGCTCTCCCGCGGGTTCACCGTGGAAGGCCTGACGATCACGTATTACCGCCGCACGACGCAGCAGGCCGACACTCTGATGCAGATGGGCCGCTGGTTCGGCTTTCGGCCCGGCTACCAAGATCTCGTCCGCCTGTACATAGGACGCGAGGAGACGCTCGGCAGCGGACGCAACGCCCGGACGGTCGACCTCTACGAGGCTTTCGAGGCCATCTGCCGCGACGAGGAGCTCTTCCGCGAGGAACTGGCCCGGTACGCCCCACTGGTCGACGGCCGCCCACAGGTGACGCCGGCGCAGATCCCGCCGCTGGTGGCCCAGCACCTCCCGTGGGTGAAGCCGTCGGCCCGGAACAAGATGTTCAACGCCGAGTTGGTGGAGGTGCGGTCGCCGGGTGTGTGGGAGGAACCCACGGCCTACCCCGAGGATCCCGACGCACTGAAGCACAACACGGAGTGCTGGACACCGATCCTCGGAGCGCTGTCCCATGCCCCTGTCTCGCTCGCCATGGACGGCGGCCCGCAGTACGACGCCCGGGTGGGCACGGTGTCGCACGGGGACCTCCTCGCGGTGCTGTGCGACCTGCGCTGGTCCGCCCCGGAGCAGTTCTCCCCTCACCTGGAGTTCCTGCTGGACGCGGGGCGTGAGGCGGGCAAGATCCACGACTGGTTCGTGATCGCTCCGATGCAGACGTCCGCTCGCCGGAACGAGGCGCGCATCGCAGGGTACGGTCCCTTCTCCCTGGCCCGTCGCAGGCGTCGCCGCGGTCCTCTCTTCAGCGCGATCCGTGACCCCAAGCACGTCGCGGCGGCGAAGCGCATAGCAGGGGCCACGAACCTGACCGGAAACGCGACTGTGGAGCAGAACGTCCGTCCACGTCGGGGTGCGCTCGTGCTCTACCCCGTGGTGGAATCGGAACCCCGGATCGCGTCCGACGGTTCGGTCGATCCGCGGGACCTCGTCATGGCCTTCGCCTTCGTCGCCCCCCGATCGACGGCGCAGGGCGCCCGTCCCTTGGTGCGGTTCCGTGCGATCGACTCGACCAAGGCGCAAGCGGCGATCATCGACCGTGACGACATGCGTTCGTGAGGCCGACGACAGTGAACAGCATGACACCTTCCTCTCCCGGCGTCTCGGCCCGCATGAGCAGGCAGGCGAGCAAGGACACCGGGGTCGAACTGGCCGTGCGGCGCCTTCTGCACGCGGCAGGGTTGCGCTACCGCGTGGAGTATCCCGTGCCGGGCATGCCTCGGCGGCGCATCGACGTGGCGTTCCCTCGGGCCAGGGTCGCGGTCCTCATCGACGGCTGCTTCTGGCACGGCTGCCCTCAGCACGCCACGCATCCGAAGGCGAATGCGGACTGGTGGCGCAGCAAGCTGGAGCGGAACATGGCCCGTGATCGGGAGACGACCGAGCATCTCGTCGCCGCGGGCTGGACCGTACTGCGGTTCTGGGAGCACGTACCGCCCGACGAGGTGGCAGCGGCGGTGCGGGCTGCGGTCGACCTGGAGAAAGAGGGCCGGAAGCGTCCGAGGGGAGTGACGCAGCCGTCGGACCGGGTGCAGGGCGAGGGGGCGGCGAATGACTGACCGGCTGGGTTTCGTGGATGTCTGCGCGGGTGCGGGCGGCCTGGCGTCCGGGTTGGAGAGGGCGGGCTTCTCACCGGTCCTTCTGCTCGACGACAAGCGCCAGGCGTGCGAGACGCTCCTGGCCAATCGGCCGGACTGGAATGTGGTCTGTGAGGATCTGGTCGAGTTCCTTCCGGACGAGCACCCGGAGGTCTTCGACGTCGACCTGCTGTCGGCGGGCCTGCCCCGGGTCAAGGCCTCAGCCGCGGTGGGACGCGCGGACAGCGACTTGGAACTCCGACTTCTCACTGCCACGATCTACCTGGTCCACTCCATCCAGCCGCGGGCCCTGGCGCTGGAGAACCTGCCGGCCCTCGTCGAGTCGCCGGCGTACGCCGACATTCGTGACTTCGTCCAGAAGGAACTCGTGCACCTCGGCTACCGGTTGCACTGGTTCGTGTTGAACGCGGCCGACTTCGGCGTGCCACAGGAGCGTCGGCAGGGCATCCTCGTCGCTCTCAAAGCGGAGTGGTTTCCCGGCTTCGCTCCGCCCGAGCCGACGGTGGACCAGCACGTCCCGGTCGGTCGGGCACTGGTCCGATCCATGAAGGCCCGAGGTTGGCGCGACGCCGAGACCTGGGCGGCCCAAGCCTCGGCCGTCGCTCCCACTCTGGTCGGCGGCTCGGACAATCGCGGCGGTGCGGACCTCGGCCCCTCCGGCACGAAGCGGGCCTGGGCACGGATGGGGGTCAACGCGGGGGCGATGGCGGACGAGGTGCCAGGGGCGGACTACGAGTGGCCGCGCTCGGACGATCCGTCGCAGATGATCAAGATCACGGTGGACCAGGCGGCCCTCCTTCAGTCGTTCCTTCCGGAGTGGCACATCACGGGACGCAAGACGGCTCGGTACAGACAGATCGGTCATGCCACTCCTCCACCGGTGGCTGAAGCGCTCGGCACCGCCATCGCGATCGCCCTGCGTTCCGACCCTGCTCGTCGCGAAGACGAGCCGTACGCACCTCACGGCGCCGGCTACACTTCACGCCCATGAGCCACATCGAGAAGAAAGATGCCCGACCTGTGAGTTTCCGCATAGTGGATCTGTTTGCGGGGCCCGGTGGGCTGGATGTGGCCGCGGATGTCCTGGGTTACCAGGTCACCGGCATCGAGTGGGACGAGGATGCGTGCGCCACGCGCAGCGCCGCGGGGATGGAGACGTTCCGGGGGGATGTGCGGGACTACTCGGCGGCCGACTTCCCGCGTGCCCAGGTCTTGACCGGGGGGCCTCCCTGCCAGACCTTCACCGTGGCCGGGCACGGCGCCGGTCGCAGGGCGCTGGACGACGTGTTGCAGTACATCGAGCGCCTGCACTCCGCCGTGAGCACGGACGGAGCGGGGTGGGACAACGCGTCCCGCGTCTGGCGGGAGATCTCCGCGGAGCTGGAGGAAAAAGCCGCCGAGGCGAAAACGATCAAGGCCGAGAAGCGTGAGGTCGAGGCCCTCCGTTCGGTGGAACGCAGGGCGATCAAGAAGAGCCTCCAGGAGCGCGGCAGCTCTCGGCAAGAGATCGCGAGCATCCTGAAGACGCTCAGGGCCTCAAGAGAACTCGATCTCGAGGACGACGATCTCAGGCAGCTGATCGAGGAGTACAGCGCCCTGGGGGTCAGGCTGAACGACCTCAAGGCCAGGCTCGAGAAGTTGGGAGACGAACGGACGGGGTTGGTCCTCCAACCACTGTGGTGGGTGATCGAGCGGAGCCGACGCCCGGGACTGGAGCCCTATCAGGCAATCGTCCTGGAGCAGGTTCCCGCCGTGATGCCGGTGTGGGAGAAGTACGCCGAGGTGCTCGACACCCTCGGATATCGAACGCACACGCAGTTGATGTTCACCGAGGCGTTCGGGGTCCCACAGACGCGCAAGCGAGCGGTGCTCATGGCTCGGATGGGCGATATCGACATCCCCGAGCTGGCCGAGACCCACGAGCGCTACCGCCCTCGGGCCCTTCCCACCGGATCGTCCATGGCGGGCCAGGCGGACACACTCCCGTTGAACACCGAGGAGGAGACCCCCGACGGGCCGCCCAAAGCGGCTTGGGTGTCCATGGAGTCAGCTCTCAAGAAGGCGCGGAGCATCGCGCCCCATCTGCCGGACCGCCCCGCCTTCACCGTCGTCTCCAACTACGGGACCGGCGGCGACCCCGGTGCGCGCGGCCGGCGTGACCACGACGTCCCGTCCGCGACCATCACCGGCAAGGTGTCGCGCAACCGGCTGGTCCACAAGGGCACGGACACAGACCTTCCCGGTGAGTGCGACCGTTTCACCCTCGCCGAGGCGGGTGTGCTCCAGACGTTCCCCGTCGCATATCCCTGGAGCGGCAAGGACCAGTCGCAGCAGATCGGCAACGCCGTACCGCCCCGGCTCGCCCTGCACGTGCTGCGACACGTGCTCGAACCGGAGCTGACCGATGAGGCGGCCCGCGCCAGGTTGGAGCAGGCCGTCGCGGATCTGGAGGCATGGCAGCCGGGTGAACCCGTGCAGGTGCGTGAGCACGGGCAGTGGGAGGGCCACCCACTCACCGGCCGATGACCCCTCCCATCCCGGTCAGGCCTGCGGCACCCGTCCCCTGACCGGGGCCGTCTCGAAGAGTTCCAGGAAGTGATCGGTGAGCGCCGTCACCGACTTCTCCGGGACCGGGTCCTCGTCGGGTCCGACGGGCAGGTCGTGACGCGGCACCGGCGGCGCGGACTCGGCTTCCGCGATCCACTGATGGAGCGCCGCCGGGTCCCGCGGCTCGTCGGGGCCGAGCGCGTCGTACACCAACGTTGCGCCGGCTGTGTTGATCGCCGCCATCAAGCCGTTGATCTCGCGGCCGGTGCCGGCCACACCTCGTAGCAGGATCCGCACCAGGGCCTGAGCCGTCGGTCGATGATCGACCAGGTCCATGCGCAGCGCGTTGTGGATGAGGTCCTGGTTGGAGCAGGCCGTCACCACGGGTGCGTAGTCGTCGCCGTTGCGGAACATCTCCGCCGCCCACCACAGGCGTGAGAAGCACTGCCGGTCCGCTGCACCCTTGAAGCGGGCCGGGTTGATGCGAAGTTCGCTCCGTCCCGAGGCCGGCGCCGGGGCATGACGCCAGGCAACGTAATCCGGCGCGACGGCGAGCGCGAGATGGTTCCACATCCTCTTGTCCGCGGCTTCCCGCCGGGTGAGACGCAGGGACGCGTGCAGGCGGGGAGCCAGCCAGCCGTCGGCGTCCGTCCGGTTGTTCCTGAACTGGTGCATCGCGTCGTCCACCAGGTCCCTGAGGGGTTCTGCCGTCCACCGAGCATCGTCCTCCGGCAGGGGTTCGACGACTTTGGCCAGGTCGACACCTCCGTGCACCTGCACCCCTCTGAGCAGGTCCTCGGTCAGGAAGGGGTCGGCGGCCGCGGCGGAGACCAGACCCAGCCGCTCGGGAAGGTGATGGGGCTTCTCGATCACGCGCTGTCCTCTCGGTTCATCTGCTGGAGGGCCCGCAAGACGTTGGCGAGCGACTTGCTCGCACCGGCCCGGCGCACAGCGGCGTAGTGGATGCGGGTCTGCAGCTCCACCCACCCCGCGTCGCCGGTCCGACGGCGGTGGACCTGGCGGAGCGCCTCCTCGACGCGAAGGCCCGGCACCACGTCGGGGAGCATCTCCCGCAGCACTTCCCCTCGCCAGTCGGCGGGGAAGACGGGCGAGCCGTCCGGTTCGACCTCCAGGTCACCCACGGCGCTGTGGAACACCGCGGTCCACACGTCGGTGGCCATCTGCGAGACGAGCAGTTCGTGCACCTTGTTCTCGATCCCCCCGCTCTCGCCGCCGAGGAGATCGGAGAATCCTTCGACATCGGTGTTGATCATCACCAGCGGCACCCGGCCCGAGGCATCGACGACCCAGGGGGCGTCGGCGTAGGGACGCAGCCACTCCCGGGCGCTCCTGGAGAAACTCGCTTGCTTCACGTCGAGGCGCAGGCCACCGAGCGGCTCTTCCGCGACGACGTCGACGGTCCAGTCACCGTCGGATTCGGTGATCGACCTGCCCGGTACGCCGTCGACCGTGGCGACGGCGTGGACAGCGAGGTCGGCACGTCCCACATGGTCGTCCCGCAGCACCTCCATCTCACCGGACCACTCCTTGCTCTCGGGTGTGTCCTGCCGCAGGTCGACGGTGGTACGCACATTGGTGTCACCGTCGGTGAGCACCGCCAGGACCCGTAGATCGGTCCACGGGGCGTCGGGATCGGTGGCGCCGGGGGGGAGAGTGGCGGACAGGCCGATCCTGGCCGAGACCCAGTCCTCGCGCTGCGCCACACCCAGGGCCACGGTCCGCTGGGGAACGGAGTACGCGGAGGTGTCCAGATGATCGCGACTGCCGTCGGGCAACTTGAGGGAGGCCGAGATCACCCTCAGGACGATCGGACGGTTCAGTCGCTTGTACGGATAGAACTTCATGCCTCACTCCCCTGTGCCGGCACGGAGTTCGAGAACCAGTCGCGTGAGTTCGGTACGGACGGGATGACTGGTGGGGTCCGTGGAACCCCTGAAGGTGGCTCGGCGGGCACCCGGGACGAAGCGGAGTACACCGTTCTCGACCTCACAACCTTCCACAGCGACGAGGTCCGCCCAGTCGAGCCGGGGGCGACTGCCGGACCGGACGTCGAGGAGGACCACGGGGGTCATGGCGGGCAGTTCCTCGGCCCGTGGCAGTTTCACGTCGGCGGTGATCTTCCACTCCCCGTCCGTGCCGATCGCGGCGTCGAGCCCGTCCAACTCGGGCAGAGACGGCCCGGACCCACGCCTGACGACGGTGCTCTTGGGTTGCACGGTGAGTTTTTTGCGGAGTTTGGAGCTCTCCTGCGCTCCCGGACGTTTCGGTCGGACGACCAGTTCCTTCACTGCGGCGTTGACCTCGGTCGTCAACCTGGCGATGCGATGGTGCGCGCTGTGCGACCAGCGGAGGGTCAGTTCCTCGGTCTGCCCCCAGCGATCGTGCTCGGGCGGTTCGGCGGCACGCAGGAACTCCTCGGCCTCCTCGGCGAAGGGCGCCGACTCTCCGGCCGCGTGCCCCACCAGGAGAACCGCCTGGAAAGAATTGACGCCCAGTGGCAGCCCTGCGACACCGGACTTCTTGATGGTCATCCGGTTCCCACGCAACGAATGGACCTGGTTCGGCACGCCGTCCTTGTCCTCCGCCTCCGTGACCAGGAGCACTCCCGGGTGCGTACCGAGCGTGCCACGGCGTCCTCCGGACAGAGGCAGCCTGAGCGGGACCGTGCGGAGCGCCACCTGACCGGCCTCGGTGAGCCGGTCCACGGTCGACCCGTCGTAGAAAGCGCGCAACGCCCGGGTACGCGAGGGCTGGGTGTCGGTGGGATCGACCTTCTCCTCCTCGATGACCACCGCGCCATTGCGCAGTGTCCGGACCGAGGTCTCCAACAGCGGGAGTCTGCTGCCGCCTCCGGTCATGGCCGCCCAGAAGTCCCGGCCCAGCGCATCGACCAGGCGTCGATGCATGGCACGGATGTCACGGGTTCCGTCGCCGTCGCTCCCGTTCTCGTCCTCGTCGTCGCTCGAGTCCGGCTTGCCCTGCTCCAGGCTCGCCACGTCGTGAGCGCCGACGATCAGGAAGGAGGTGCCCGGTTCGTCGCTCTCACGGGTGAGGTGCAGGCGCTCGACCGTCTCCTCGTCCGCCCACCAGGAACGAACCACTTCGGCACCGGCCGTCTCGGGATCAGGCCGCCCCAACCAGGCAGGGCCCGCGTACTGGTTGCCGTCGACGGAGCGCCACGGAAGTTCCAGTCGCCCGATGACACGACGTTCGGTACGACCCTCGTGCGGGACGGAGAGCGTCGAGTTGATCAGCACCATGCCGAGCGCGCTGGTCGCCCAGAGCGTCGCCTTGCCGAGACCGTAGGAACCGCCCGCGCCACGACCTGACTTGAGGCTCTCCAGCTGCCGGCGGACGACAGCTGCGAACTTGCCGTCGCCGTAGTCGTCGCCTGTGAGGCCGGAAGCGTTGTAGTCGTCGATCCGGAGGAGGATCAGACGCCCCTTCTCGAACATGTCGCGCACACCGGCGTCCACGACCCGCCCCACCTTCTGATCGGAGGCGCATGCGGAGACCGCCGAGTAGTGAGGCTGCAGTTCGTCCCAGAGGACGGCGGAGCGGAACGCTTCCAGTGTCTCGCCGGTGAGTTCGTGGATGGTGTAACGCACACGGACCGGACGACCGTTCTCCACGAGACGCTCGTCGAGGCTGTTCTGACAGGTCTCGCGCGCGAGCACTTGGACATCCGCGTCGAAGGCGAAGGCCGCCGCGTTTCCGCCGTCGCGCCCCCCGTCCTGATAACCGGGACGGTGATACCAGGTGATGGGAAGGCCGGCCTGCGTGTCGGCGGTCCTGGTGTGCACGGTGCCCAGGTCCGTGCCGAGTGCCTTGGCGATCTCACCCATGACGGTCGGACGCGGGACCGAGCGTTTGGTGATCCACGCCGAGACCGCGGCCCGGGTCAACCCCAGTTCCTCCGCCAACTCCGCTTGCGTCTTTCCCGCGAGCGCGAGCTGACGGGACAGCCAGGGCCCGAACTCCTCGCCGGTCTCCACGTGACCACCCACCCCTCCATTGCGCCCCACGGACGTGAGCAGGCTAATTTGACAAGTGAGTGGGCGTCAACTGGCGCTTGACGACAGTCGGTAACGCTTTCCGGAACGAATCAGCGGCCGATAGATACCAGATAGCCCGGTATCGACCCTTGTGTCAGCGACTCGATGGCTCCGCGAGCCCCTGAGGAAGCCGCCCACGCACGCCCCCCTATGGGAGCCAGCATTCCGCTTGTGCAGGTCCGCGAATCGGGGTGGTGCGGGCGAACAAGATCGCCCTACAGTCACACCGTCGGAACAGCCGTCTCGCCTGGCACAGCCACATCATGGCTACCCATGCGGCCATGGGTGAGCCATACCCTCAGTCCCTCCTCCACGAGATCCGTCGCGAAAGGGATGCAGCGGGGCGCGTGAATCGGCTGGTGCGACCGATGGCAGAGGTAGGACACACTCACGGAAAAGCCCAATAGGGGCGTGGAGCCATACCATCACGAGCGTGATTCCGCGCCTTTACGCAATGGGAATCACGCTCTCTTCACCTCGAACGGTGTCCCGGGATCAGCGAGGACAGCTGCCACCTCGCCAAGCACTCACCCCCCATGACCTGCCGGGTCCTCCCCTCACCAGGAGAACCGCTCACGCCGGATCCCTGTGCGGGACCGCCCGACGTGTTCCTTTCCCACCCCTCGTCCTACAGGAGCAGAAAGCAGTGTCGTCCACCGCCTCCCCGGTCATCCATACCGTGGTCGAACAGTCCGCTCGCGTATTGCAGACCTATGAGGTCGATCCCGGCCTCATTCCGGAACACGCCAACAGTGAACGGCGGATCACTCAGGGCGGATACGGCGACCGCCAGCTCTTCGAACTCGTACAGAACGCCGCGGACGAGATCGCTGCCGAACCAGGGGGATCCGTCCAGGTGGTCCTCACCGACACACACCTCTACTGCGCCAACGAAGGCGCTCCGGTGAGCCCCGAAGGTGCCGAGACCATCTTGCGTATGAGCATGTCACGCAAGCGCGGCGGGCAGATCGGCCGCTTCGGTGTAGGCGTGAAGTCCGTCCTGGTGGTCACCGATGCTCCGCAATTCTTCAGCACGTCCGGCTCCTTCGCCTTCGATCGCGAGTGGGCGTACGAGCGGATCCGCTCGGTGCCGGGCGTACAGGAACGCCTGGGCAAGCGGTTCGACGCACCGGTGCTGCGCATGGCGCGTCCTCTCGACGCGAACAGCGAGCGTGCCGAGGACCCTGTCCTCGACGAGTTGCTGGGTTGGGCCACGACCGTCGTCCGTCTGCCGTTGCTTCCCGGCGCCGCCGGGAAGTTGGCGCTGGACATGCACGGCGGACGGACGACCGCCGGGGCGGCCCGCGAGGAGTTCCCGCTGGGCTTCCAGTTGCTCTCCCCGCACGTGGCCAGGGTCGTCCTCGAAGACCGCCGGCCCCGCCCGGCCGTCCGGCGTGTACTGACGAGCGAGCGCTCCGGGAACCTGCACACCGTGGTGGAAGGGCGGACGGGCAGGCCGACCGTCAGCACACACTGGCGGGTCTTCTCCACCACGCACGAGCCGGGTCCCGCGGCCCGGGCCGACGCCGGCGAACTGCACGACCGCCTCGCCCTCGACCTCGCATGGGCGGTGCCCGCGCTGGAGAAGGACGAGAAGACCGGGCTCCACGTCAGTCCGCAGTCGCGGGGGCGGGGGCGCTTCTGGTCCTTCTTCCCCACCAAGTACGAGATGTCCCTGAGCGGCATCCTCAACGGCGCCTGGAAGACCAACGAGGACCGCCAGAACCTGCTCGATTCCTCCGCGTTCAATGAGGAAATGATCAAGGTTTCGGCGTCCCTGGTCGTCGGATCCTTGCCCGGCCTGGCCCCTGCCGAGGACCCCGCCGCGTACCTCCCGCTGCTGCCGGGCCGTGTGAAGGAGGCGATCAGCTGGGCCGACGAGTTCCTGACCCGGGAGATCTGGGAGCGGGCGGCGGTCCGTCCGTCACTGCCCGACCAGCAAGGTGTGCTGTGTGTCCCCACCGAGCTGCGCGTCCCGCCACGCCTCGACAAGGAGCGCAGCACCCGCTGGTTGCGGATGTGGCACGAGTCCCCCGGCCGACCCTCGAACTGGTTGCATCCGAACGCCGAGGCCGACGCCCTGCGGGCGGGCAAGGTCGAGCACATTCTCGGTGCGGCCGGCCACAAACGGGCCGACGTTCGCACATGGCTGGAGGCGCTGGTCGAGTGCGGCACCGCCGAGGCGTCCGCGACGGCGATCCGCATCCTCGCCGACATGGTCAAGTCCGGTTCGGCGTATGCCGAGGAGGCCCGCAAGGCCAAGATCGTGCTCACCGAGGAGCACGGCCTCGTCCCTCCCGTTGCCGGTCAGGTGTATCGCCGCGCCGACGAGGACGGACTGCGCGAGTCCCTGGTGTACGTGGTCGGCGAGATCGCGCGGGATGCCGAACTCGCCTCCGCGCTCAACCTCCTCGGCATCCGCGAGGCTGATGTCGAAGGGCGGTTCATCAGCGTCCTGGACCAGGGTTTCGACGGCTACGGAACCACCGAATGGGAGCGCTTCTGGGACCTGTTCCGTCAGGCCGGTGGACGCCGACTGACCCACACCGTGCTCCAGCACGTTCCGAACGCCCGCGAGACTCTGCGCGTGCGGACGGCGGACGGGAGGTTCCGCCCGGTGCGCGACTGCATGCTGCCGGGTGCGGTCGTCGACGCGGAACGCGACCCGAGCATAGCCGTCGACACGGGGTTCCACTCCGACGACCTCGCCTTCTTCCGCGAGATCGGCTTGCGCGAGCGTCCGTCCAGCTCGGTGCGTCCGGAGGGCGAGGACTGGTTCGAGGAGTACCGGGAAGCCGTCCACGCGTCTTACCTGCGAAGCCTGGACCAGCGGGCTCCGCGCCCTGCCCTCAACCGCATGAAGGTGGAGGGCTCCGCGATCGGTGGCCCCCTGCACCTGTTCCGGTCGCTCTCGCAGGAGTCCCGTGCGGCCTTCCTGAAGGCACTGCCGGACGACGCGGTGGTGGACAACTGGACGCGTCAGGTCGGTGCGCAGTCGAGCACCCGACAGGCCGTCATGTCACCGATCCGCTGGATGCTCAGGAAGTACGGGGCCGTCGCCACCTCCCAAGGGATCAAGTCCCTGGGCGAAGCGGTCGGACCCCAGCTCGCCGCCTACCGCGACGTGTTGCCGGTCGCCGACATCTCCCCCGAGAAGGCCCGCAAGCTGCGCCTTCCCACCACGGTCGAGGAGGTTCCCGCCGAACGCTGGGAGAACCTCCTCTCGGAGGTGACGGGGAGCGAGGACGACCTCTTCGTCGGCAACACCTACGTGATGCTCACCCGGTTCGGCGCGGACTTTCCCGAAGACTCGTTGACCCGCTGCCGGGTCGGCGAGACCTGGGGCACCCGCCCCGACGAGGAGATCACCGTCGCCGTCGGACCGACCGAGTATCGGGCACTGCGTGCGGAGCAGCTTCCAGCCCTCCTCGTGACGTCCTCCGAGGACGCGGAATTGATGATCGAGAAGTGGGGCATGAAGCGCTACGCCGACGCCATCACCCGGGAGACCCGCGAGGTTCCGGACGGTGACCCGGTTCCGCTCGTGGAGCTGTATCCCGCCCTGCGACAGCGTCTCAACAGCGGAAATCGCAACAGCACGGTGCTGCGGTGCAAGGAACTCGAAGAGGTGATCCGCACACCGAACGCCGCGAGGACCCGCCCGTTGGACGCGGTGCGCCAAGGCACCACGGTCAAGGTACGCATACCGCTGGAACCCGAACCGATGCTCTTCCTGATCGACAGGGAGTTGAAGCTGGGACTGGGCCCGGCCGGCTGCCGGCTGGTGCTGGAGAACCAGGAGCGGATGGCGCGGGACAGCAGGACCAAGGCGGCGCTGAAGGCCGTACGCGACGCGGACGACGTCGTCACCAAGATCGAGCTGCTGATCGGCGCGGAGGCCCTGCGGTCCGGTCTCCCCGAAGGGTTGATGGCGGCCGAGCTGGAGGTGACCGGTGGCGCGGAACCGTCCGCGCACCGGATCGCGCAGATGGCCTTCAACGCGCGAGGCGACCGGGTGCTCCAGCACCACGCCCGGGACATCCAGGCCAGGTTCCCCCATGCCCCTGTCGGGTACGGAGGTTCGTCGGCCGCAGTCACTTTCGTGTCGAGCCTCGGGCTGCCGGTCTCCTTTGCCGGCTCCCGGACACCGTCACCGCCCCCCTTCGAGACCGTCGAGGGACCACGGGACTTTCCGCGACTTCATGACTACCAGGAAGACCTGGTCCGCAATATCACCACGCTGCTCGACCGATTGGCCCCGCAGCGCGCCATGCTGTCCCTGCCCACCGGTGCCGGTAAGACGCGTGTCACTGCGGAGGCAGTGATCCGCTGGGTGAAGCGAGTGGGAAAGCTGCAGGGTCCACTGCTGTGGATCGGGCAGACCGAGGAGCTGTGCGAACAGGCGGTACAGAGCTGGAAGTTCGTGTGGAGCAAGGTGGGCGCGGAGCGTCCTCTCACCATCAGTCGGCTGTGGAGCAGCAACGAGGTCGGCAACGTCGAGGAACACCCGCACCTGGTCGTGGCCACGGACGCCAAGCTGGAACGGTGCCTGGACACCGACCCGTACGCATGGCTGCGGGAGGCCTCCTTGGTGATCGTGGACGAGGCCCACACCGCGATATCACGCCGCTACACCGAGATCCTGGCGCAGCTGGGGCTCACCCAGTACGAGACCCGACGCCATCTGCTCGGCCTGACGGCCACTCCGTTCCGCAACACGAACGAGGAGGAGACCAACCGCCTCGTCGGCCGCTTCGGTCGGCGGCGCCTGGACGAAGGGGTCTTCCCCTCCGGCGACCCCTATCGGGACCTTCAGGAGTGGGGGATGCTCGCGCAGGTCGAGCACCGCACCTTGGAAGGTGGCAGCATCGTGCTGGACAGTGACGAGAAGGCGCAGGCCGAGCGCATGGCCATGCTTTCGCGCTCCGCGGAGCAACGCCTGGTGGAGGACCACGCCCGCAGCCGCCGCATCGTCGATGCGGTGGCCGGCCTCGACGACGACTGGCCGACCCTTCTCTTCGCCACCTCCGTGGACCATGCCAACTCCTTGGCCGCCCTGCTGAACGACCGGGGTGTCACCGCCGCCGCCGTGGACTCGACCACCAGCGCTCAGGACCGACGTCGCCGCATCGAGGACTTCCGCGAGGGGCGCATCCGGGTCCTCACCAACTACGGGGTCCTGACACAGGGGTTCGACGCGCCCGCCACCCGCGTCGTGGTCGTGGCCCGTCCGGTCTACAGCACCAACGTCTACCAGCAGATGATCGGTAGGGGCCTGCGCGGCCCGAAGAACGGTGGCAAGCCCGTCTGTCTGATCCTCAACGTCAGCGACAACATCGACAACTTCGACACCCAGCTCGCCTTCACCCAGTTCGAGCATCTCTGGAGCCGCAAGTGACCGACGTCTACCTGGACAGTCCTCCGCTCACGGACGAGCAGCGGGCAGTGGTGGAGCAGCCCTGGGACGCGCGGGTCCTGGTCACCGCCGGAGCCGGGGCGGGCAAGACGCACACCCTGGTGCGGAGGCTCGACGCACTGTGCGGTCACGAGGATCCCGACGAGGCGCTGGAGGCCGCGGACATCCTGGTGCTCACCTTTTCCCGGGCTGCCGCCCGCGAACTGCGCGAGCGCATAGCCCGACACGGGGATCGGGCCCGCCGGGTGCGCGCCCAGACCTTCGACGCCTGGGCGTACGGCGTGCTCAGCCGGGCGCATCCGGACAGTGACTGGAAGGGGACCGGCTTCGACGAGCGGATCACCGCCGCTGCCCACGCTGTCGAGAAGGGCGCGCTGGAGATCGGCGACGCCACCCCGCCCGCACATGTCGTGATCGACGAGGTGCAGGACCTGCTGGGCGCGCGCCGCGAGCTGGTCGAGGCACTGCTCGACCGGTACCAGGACAGCTGCGGCTTCACCGTCGTCGGGGACGCCGCGCAGTCCGTCTACGGCTTCCAGATCGCGGACCCTCGCGAACGCGTCGACGAGATCGGTCGGTTCTTCGACTGGCTGCGCTGTTCGTACCCCGACGATCTGGTGGAGCTGCGACTCACGGGCAACTTCCGGGCCACCACGCCGGAGGCTCGGGTTGCCCTGGCGCACGGCCCGCGCCTCCAGCAGCTCGCCGACCCGGAGGAAGCCGGCACCCTCTACGAGGAGCTTCGTGACCTGCTCCTGAGCCCGGCGAACGCCATGGGTGACCTCGCCGACGAGTTCGCCCTGGCCGGTCTGCGCGACTCCCCCGACACCTGCGCGGTCCTCACCCGCGACAACCGGGAGGCGCTGGTGGTCTCCGAGTTGCTGCACGGTCGCGGTGTCGAACACCGGTTGAGGCGTCCGCTCGAAGAGCGCCCGGTTCCGTACTGGGTCGCCGAGTTGCTACGCCGCACCGAGGCGACCGGGCTCACCGTGGACCGGTTCCGCTCGCTGCTCGCGGAGATCCCCCTGCCCTTCCAGCCGCACGCGTCCACCCTGTGGACCACGCTGCGTCGGGTCGCTCGCGGACCCGGACGGGACGTGATCGATCTGGACCGATTGCGCCGCGCGATCGCCGAAGGCAGGTTCCCCGACGAGGCGTCCGACCCGGAGACCGCCCGGATCATCGTCTCCACCGTGCACCGGGCCAAGGGCCTGGAGTTCGACCGGGTGATCGTGCTGACCCCGCCGACCGTCGCGGAACTGCACAGACGACACAAGGACGAGCTGGATCTCCCTGCCGAGGCCCGTGCCCTCTACGTGGCGATGACGCGCGCCCGCCACGACCTGTACTACGTGGAGCCCCCCGAGCTGCCGCAGTTCAGACGAGCCGGAAAGCGGGGCGACGGCCGGCGCTACATCGGTGGCTGGCGGTCTCACGACCGGTTCGGCATCGTCGCCGAGGCCGGCGACGTGGACCGGGACGACCCGCCCGGCCACCACGGTGACGCCGCCGCCACCCAGACCTACCTCCTGGAACGGGTCGGCCCCGGGCAGCCGGTGGTGCTGCGCAAGCGCCACGACCTGCCGATGGGCGAGACGCAGAGCCCGCCGTACGCCCTGATGCACGACGGGCGGGAGATCGGCGAGGCGTCGCGGCAGTTCCGCGAGGGGCTGTACCAGGTGCAGAAGGTGAGCAGGACGTGGGACCCATGGTGGCCCGACGAGATCCACGGTCCGCGGATCGACGCCCTGGAGACCGTGACGGGCAGCACCGCTGCCGGGGCCAACGCGGGGCTGGGTGATCGAGGCGTGTGGATCGTTCCCAGGATCACCGGCGTCGGAAGGTTCCGGCGGGCCGACAACGACGAGGAGCAGGGCGCATGGCGCACGTGACAAGCCGACACTCAGAGCACTACCGGGTCCGGGACGAGGAACTCCTGGTGGGTCTCCGCCGCGAGCTCCTGGGTCCCGCCGAGGACGCCGAGCCGGAGGATCGGGACGAGATCCTGACCCAGGACGCGCCGATCGACCGCTACCTGACCGGCGTGTTGTACCCGCGGGCGGCGGACAAGGAGGCGGAGGAGCGGAAGAAGGAGGAAACCGCCGCCCAGGACGGTCTGGATGCCGCACCGCTGTTGGCCCGCGACGACGTCGAAGAATCGGGCACCGAGCAGGAGCTGGGCAGGGCAGGGGATCGTCGTCCGTCCTCTATGGGTCTGACCTTCGCGGTGGCCCCCTCCATAAGCACCACGATCGTGGTTTCGGCACGCGCTGCCGTGTACAAGCCCACCGACGTCGACGGCAACCCTGTCGAGCCGCGCCGCGCCGAGGCTCGCACCACCTCCGACCAGCAGGAACACTGGCGGCGCGTGGAACTCGATCTCCCGGATCACCGGATCGACGTCACCAGGCCGGTCGGCGACGAGCGGGAGAGCCTGCACGGAGGGGTCGGACTGCGCATCACCGTCCGGCGGCCCCACAGGACCTCCGGTACGGTCACCATCACGGTGACGCTGGTCAACGAGAACAGGGTCGGCAAGTACGACCTCCAGGATGCCTTCTCCCTGTTCCAGTGCGGTCTGACCGTACGCGCCGCCGACGGCTCCACAGCGTTCGTCGAGCGCTCGGCGCCGTCCACCGCCCACGATCCCGAGATCGCCACGAGCCGACTGCTGCATCGCCACGCCCCGACCTTCGCCGTCGGGCACGGCTGCTCGGCGGAGTGGGACTGGGCCCCGCCGCCGATCGGTGTGACCGACATCGACAAGGCAGCCGTTCCCGAAATCCGCAGCCAGTTCGTACCGTCCGTGGAGGTGCTGCTCACCGATTCCAACCCGGAGATCGACACGTCGGCGTTGTCCATGCTCGGACTGGCGGAAAGGCCCGACGCCGAAGTCCTGGCCGCCCTGGAAGCACTCGCCTCGGGTTACGAGCGGTGGATCGACCGCAAGGCGGTCGAGGCGGGGGCCCTGACGGGCAGCAACCACGAGAAGGCCGCGCACGAGCAGGTACGGGCCTGTCGCGAGGCGCTCCGCCGCATCCGTGAAGGCATCGAACTCTTGCGGACCAAACCCGATCTGCTGAGGGCGTTCCGACTGGCCAACCGCGCCATGGCCGATCAGCGCGCCCGCAGCGCCTGGGTGAAGAACGGACGCGCTGGTGCCCCCGACCCGGCCACCGGCTGCTGGCGTCCCTTCCAGATCGCGTTCCTGCTGCTCTGCCTGGCCGGCATCGATGACCCTGAACACAATGATCGCAACATTTCCGACCTGCTGTGGTTCCCGACCGGTGGTGGCAAGACGGAGGCCTATCTCGGTCTGATCGCCCTCACGTCGTTCCTGCGACGCATCCGCAAAGGCGTGGACGGCGGTGGTGTCACCGTGCTCATGCGCTACACGCTACGGCTGCTCACCCTCCAGCAGTTCGAGCGAGCGGCGATCTTGCTCTGTGCCATGGAGCGCATGCGACGCCGCACGCCCGAGCTGGGCCATGAGGAGTTCTCCGTCGGCATGTGGGTGGGCCGCTCCGCCACTCCCAACACGGTGGCCAAGGCCGACGAGAAGCTCGACGAGCTGCGCAAGAACCTCGACAAGCGGCTCGCCAAGGAGAATCCCGTTCAACTGCACGCCTGCCCCTGGTGCGGGACCCGACTCGACGCGCGCGACTACGACGCCGTCGAGGAGGCCAAGCGGATGTACGTCCGCTGCCCCGGCACGGAATGCGACTTCACCGACGGCCTGCCCGTCCATCTGATCGACGAGGCGGTGTACGACGCCCGACCGACGTTGGTGATCGCCACGGTCGACAAGTTCGCCTCGATGCCGTGGCGCCCGGCGACCTCGGCTCTCTTCAACCTCGATGACCCGAACGACCGCACGCCGCCCCCGGACCTGATCGTCCAGGACGAACTCCATCTGATCTCCGGCCCGCTGGGAACCCTCACCGGCCTCTACGAGACCGCCGTGGACGCTCTGGCCGGACGGCCCAAGGTGATCGCCTCCACCGCGACCATCCGTCGCGCCGCTGATCAGGGCCGCCACCTCTTCGCCCGCGAGGTGCGACAGTTTCCGCCCGCCGGCCTGGACGCCCGCGATTCGTGGTTCGCCGTGGAGACACCTCGCGAGGAGAAGGCCAGCCGCCGATACGTCGGTCTCCTGGCTCCCGGCACGAGCCAGTCCACCCTGCTGATCCGCACATACGCCACCTTGTTGCACCGGGCCAAGCACGCGGAAACCAAGGACGAGGTGCGCGACGCGTACTGGAGCCTTGTCGGGTACTTCAACAGCCTCCGGTTGCTCTCCGCGGCCGAACTCCAGGTGCACGACGACGTGGTGGCCTACCTTGAACTGCTGGCCGAGCGCGAGGGCGTGGCCGTCCGTTCGGTCGCCAACTACTCGGAGCTGACCAGCCGCGTCGACGCCAGCGAGATCCCGACCCGGCTGAAGGGCATCGAGAAGAGGCTGCCCGACGAAGACACCGTGGACGTCCTCCTGGCCACCAACATGATCGCCGTGGGCGTGGACGTGGACCGCCTCGGCCTCATGGCCGTGATGGGCCAGCCGCAGACGACGGCCGAATACATCCAGGCGACCAGCCGGGTCGGTCGCGCGCATCCCGGTCTGGTCGCTGTCATGCTCAACTCCTCCCGATCCCGGGATCGGTCTCACTACGAAAGCTTCCAACACTTCCACTCGGCGCTCTACCGTGAGGTCGAGTCCACATCCGTCACGCCGTTCTCCGCCCGCGCCCGCGAAAGAGGCCTGCACGCGGTGATCGTCGCTCTCGCCCGCATCTTGATCCCGGGCGCCCGCCCCAATGAGAGCGCCGGCAAGGTCGAGTCGTACGAAGGCACTCTCCGGAACGAGGTGAAGGACATCCTTATGCGTCGCGTCCGCGCCGTCACCCCGGCGGAGGCAGGCGCGGTGTCCGACGCCTTCGACGAGTTCGTCGACTGGTGGTGCGACGAGGCCGACGTTCACAGCGGCCTGCTCTTCGAGCCCCGAAAGGGCGATCGTGCCCCGTCGCTGCTGAAGGCGTACGACGACGAGTCCGAGGACGCCGAGGCATGGTCCACGCTGTGGAGCCTGCGCGATGTGGACGCCGAGTCCGCCCTGTTCATGGAAGGAAACCGATGACCCCGCCCCCTGCCCGTCGACGTCGCACGGCCGAAGGCGGCGTCCCCGCCCACAACCTGCCCCGACGGGGTGCGGTCCGCCGTGCGCAGGCCATCACCACGTACGGCGTCGGGTCGCTCATCGCTGTCGACAACGAATCCTTCATCGTCTCGGGTTTGGACAAGGCCGAGGACAGTTGGAGGTCCGACGAGGCCCCACGCATCCATGAACGGCGTCTGGCCCGCCTGCTCGACGTCAGTCACTTCCGCCTGCCTCCCGCGTCCGACGACGACAGCAAGGACGGCATGCGGGTACGGCGCTTCCCTTTGATGCACTCCTGCCCCGAGTGCACCGAGCTCCAGCGTCACCGAGACTTCAATCCACCGGCAGGGAAGAGCGTCTGTGGCACATGCGAGGTCGACCTCGTGCCTTCCCGCTTCGTCGTCGCGTGCGAGGCCGGGCACCTCGACGAATTCCCTTACTGGCACTGGGTCCACCGCTCGGTCGAGCGTGGAGCCACGACCACCGATCGATGCGACGGACAGCTCCGGCTGCGATCATCCGGGCGTACCTCCTCGCTCCGCTCGATCCTCGTCTCCTGCACTTGTGAACGGGCTCCGCAGGTCTCGATGGAGGGCTCCTTCCGGAGAAACGCGCTCAAGGACCTGGGGCTCAAGTGCCAAGGCACCCGCCCATGGCTCGGCGCGTCAGCCTCGACGAAGGGGTGCGGACTCCCTCTGCGCACCCTTCAGCGCGGTTCTTCTGCCGTGTGGCAGCCGGTGCTGAAGTCGGCGCTCTCCATCCCGCCGTGGAGTGACGGCCGCGCCGATCCGCTCGCCGAGCACTGGGACGCGCTGCGCGAGTACGACAACCGCGAGCACGTCGAGATCTACCTCAAAGGTGTTTTCAAAGGGCAGTGCCCCCTCCCACTCGACGAGGTGATGGCGCTGCTCGACGCGGAGCGCGAGGAGGATCCCGACGGTGAGGCGGCCCCCACTTTCGACCACCGCTACCGCGCGCTGCGCAACAAGGAGTACGAGCGTCTCCGTTCGGGCAACGACGAGAGCGAGCACTCCCACGACGAGCAATTCGTCTGCGAGACCCCTTTGGGCGATCAGAGTGTGCTCGCTCCACTGGGCGTCACCAACCCGATGCTGGTCAAGAAGCTGCGCGAGGTGCGCGCCCTGAAGGCGTTCACCCGGCTCGCCGATCCCGATTCGACCACCGAATCGAAGGAGATGCCCCTCTCCGACTCTTCCATGCGCTGGCTCCCGGCCATGGAAGTGCGCGGAGAAGGCGTCTTCCTCCGCCTGGACGAGGACCGTCTCGGCCCTTGGGAAAAGGCCACGGCGGTGGCGGCCCGAACGGAGCGGATACGGACCGCGCACCAACGGGTGCTCGACCAGCGGGCCGGCGACGCGAGCCAAGCCGTCCCCTCTCCCGTCACCCCGCGTATGGTACTGCTGCACACTCTGGCGCACATTCTCATCAACGAGTGGAGTCTTGAGGCGGGCTACCCGGCCGCTGCCCTGCGAGAGCGCCTCTACACCGCTGACGACATGGCGGGAGTGCTCGTCTACACGGCGACGAGCGACTCGGCGGGCAGCCTCGGCGGTCTCGTCGCTCAAGGCGAACCGGAACTTCTCCGTCGCACGATTCGTTCGGCCGTCCGTCGAGCCGAGTGGTGCTCCTCGGACCCTCTCTGCATGGAGACGGAGGTGTCCGGAACCGGCGGAACCAATCTCGCCGCCTGCCACGCCTGCGTGATGCTGCCGGAGACGAGCTGTGAACACAACAACATCTTGTTGGACCGCGCCCTTCTCGTAGGCACCCCGGATGATGCGCACGTGGGCTTCTTCGGAGATGTACTGAATCACTGAGGTCCAGCGGCCGCGGTGCGCCGGCGTGGATCGGAGCCCTGCACCACCTGCTCCCGGGAACGTCGGCGACCGGCGCGGCACCTGCCGCTCGGAGGTCAGTCCTCCTGCCCTTCCCGCCCCTTCCCATGGTGTGACTTGCCGGCGTGGGGGTTCGGGTGGGGGTGGGGT
>NZ_JAJSZC010000052.1:0-38275 GCF_036815105.1 Streptomyces sp. IBSBF 3136 | reverse complement strand
AACCACGTTTATGTACACCGCGCGTTTTTGGTCGGAAGGGTCAGTGGTGAAAACGCCCCCGGGGGGGGGCCGGGGCGGGGAAGGCCAGTCAGCCGAGCGCGTCATGGACGCGGTTCAGTTGGCCTTCGCGTGCGGTCAGGTAGGCGGCCCTAGCGTGCAGCAGTTCAGGGTCGGCGACGTAGTCGGTGCTGTCCTCGGCCGTGATCGCGGTGCGCTGCGCGACGAGTGCTTCCGCGGCGTCCCGGGCGGTGGCCGAGTGCCGCGTCCGAGCGGGTGGGCCTGATCGTCGATAGGCCGTCGCGCTCGGCGCGGCACATCACGTGGTCGAGCATCTCCTGCTGGATGTCGAGCACATCGAGCCGTCCCCCCGGCCCGAGCTGCGGGCGACGTGCAGCGACTGCAGCCGGTCCCGGGCCGATCTCCAGCATCCGCACCCCCGGTCGCGGCCGCAGTACGGCGTCCGTCCGGCCTGCGGTCAGGAACGGCAACGGCACGTCGAGCAGGCCGCGTTGGGCGTATGGATAGGGCGCTGTGTCGCCCAGCCACCAGGCGGCGGCCAACGCGGCGCCCGCGCCGGCGGCGACCGCCCAGCGGGTCCGGGTCGGGTTCGGTGCGACGGGGCGGTGGTGATGCGATGCATGTCGTTCTCCGGTGGATCGATTCGGTCCGTGGTACGTAGTCGGGCGGTCGGCGTCACGCGGGCCGGCTCAGCGTCCGCAGCGCCAGCCGGCCGCACAGCGCGGCCAGCGGCAGCTCGGCGCCGAGCGCCATGGCGACCGCGGTGGCGAGGTCGCCGCCCGGGGCTGCGGTCGTCGTGTCGAACCAGGCGTCCACCACAAGCAGCGTCGCGGTCGCGGCGGCTGCCAGGGCGTGCCGCCGGTCGCCGCGGGCGGCGAGGAGGCCGGTGGCGATCAGGCCGAGCGCCTCCAGCGCGTCGAGCCCGACCCAGGCGACCGGCCAGTGCGCCGCGGTCGCGGTGGCCGGCAGGCCGGTGGCCAGCACGTACAGCCACGGCAGCAGGGCGAGCCCGCAGGCGACCAGCAGCCACTCGGCCCGCCGCATGCCCCGCGCCGGGCGCGGCTCCTCCGCCTCTTCGTGGAGCGGGATGACCTCGGCGCGGTCGAAGCCCTCGGCATCGGCCACTTCCTCATCGCAAAAGCCCAGTTGACGCATCGTCTTCCCCCACTCCCCGCCGGCTCTCCCCTTCACGTGCTCCACCCTCCGCCGCACACCAGGGCGCCGTCAGTCACGCAGGGTTCCGACCCGGGGTGGAGACAAGTGCACCCCCGAACCGGGCGGGAGCGTCATGGCACGGGGATGGCCTGCGGCTTTACCGTTTGACGCATGCAACTCACGACGTGGCTGCGGCTGCTGGGCCGGCCGTTCCGCAGGGCGGGACACCGGACCGCGCTCGTCGCCGCCGGCCTGCCGCTCCACCTCGCCGTGGTGCCACTGTGGCTCTGGCTGCTCGGCACGATGGCGGCGTTGGTGTGGGCCCTGACTCCGCTGCCGGTGCTGTTCACGCTCGTGGTGACACCCCTGCTGACCGTCGGGCAGCGGCGGCGCTACCGGGCGCTCGTCGGCAAGGACCTCCCGCGCCCCGCCGTACCCGGGCCGGGACGCAACTGGAAGTCGGCGGTGCGCCGGCTGACCGGCCGGGCCTTGTGGCGGCAGGTCTGCTACCACGCCGTGGCGGGTCCGCTGCTCGCCGTCCTGGACCTCGCCGTCCTCGCCGTCTGGGCCGCCGCTCTCGTGGCCGCCTCCCTCTACGTGTGGATCTGGGCGCTGCCCCCGCAGTGGCGGGTCACCGACCTCGGGTACAGCACGCAGGCCGCGTACATCACCGCCGGCGGCCTCGCCCTGCTGTTCCTCGGGCCCCGGCTGACCGGCGCTCTGGTGCGGCTGGAAACCCGGGCGGCCGAGGTCCTGCTCGGCCCCAGCCGCACGGAGAAGCTGGCCCGCCGGGTCGCCGACCTCGCCCAGAGCCGGGCCGGCGTGCTCGACGCCGCCGACGCCGAGCGGCGGCGGATCGAGCGCGACCTGCACGACGGCGTGCAGCAGCGCCTCGTCTCACTCGCCGTCAACCTGGGCCTGGCCAGGGCCACCCTCGGCGACCTGCCGGCGGATGCCCGCAAGGTGATCGACGAGGCGCACCGCGAGGCGAAGGAGGCGATCGCCGAGCTGAACAACCTGGTGCGCGGCCTGCATCCGGCCGTCCTTGAGGACCGCGGCCTCGACGCCGCGCTGTCCGGGGTCGCCGCCCGCCTCCCGATCCCGGTGCGCGTGGCGGTGGACCTGCCGCAGCGCCCCTCACCCACGGTCGAGGCCGTCGCGTACTTCGTGGTCTCCGAAGCCCTGACGAACGTGGTCAAGCACGCCCAGGCGACCCGGGCGGACGTGACCGTGGAGCGGATCGGGGAGACACTGCTGGTGGTCGTCGCGGACGACGGAGCGGGCGGCGCGGATCTCGCGGCGGCCGGCGGCACCGGGCTCGCCGGGCTCGCCAAGCGCGTCGCGTCCGTCGACGGCACGTTCTCCTGCCGCAGCCCCGCCGGGGGCCCGACCGTCATCACCGTGGAGCTGCCGTGCGCGCCGTGATCGCCGAGGATTCCCTCTTGCTGCGCATCGGCGTGGTCAAGGTGTTGGAGGCGGCCGGCTTCGAGATGTGCGCGCAGGTCGCCGACGCAGAAGCGCTGCTGGCGGCCGTCGAGGAGCACCGGCCCGACATCGCCGTGATCGACGTGCGCATGCCGCCCGGCTTCACCGACGAGGGAGTACGCGCCGCGCTGGTGATCCGCCGCCAGTTCCCGCGTACCGCCGTGCTCCTGCTGTCGCAGTACGTGGAGGAGCGGTACGCCGCCGATCTGCTCGCCGCCAACACCTCGGGCGTCGGCTATCTGCTCAAGCAACGCGTCGCCGACGTCGAGGAGTTCGCCGAGGCGGTACGCCGGGTGGCGGCCGGCGGCACCGCGCTCGACCCGCAGGTCGTCGCGCAGCTGCTGGTGCGCCGGCACAGCGATCCACTCGACCGGCTTACACCGCGCGAGCGGGAGGTGCTGGAGCTGATGGCGGGCGGCCGGTCCAACTCCGGCGTCGCCGCCGAGCTGGTGGTGAGCGAGAGCGCTGTCGCCAAGCACATCAACAGCATCTTCACCAAGCTCGACCTGCCCAAGGCCGACGCCGACCACCGCCGCGTCCTGGCGGTGTTGCGCTTCCTGGGCGTTGCGACCGCATAGGACGCGATCCTGCCCGTATGCCCAGCCGACAACGGTGCTGATCGCCGTTTGGCAAGCTCCACGGCGACAAGGGCTACGACTACAACCACTTGCGACGATGGTTACGCAGCCGCGGGATCACGCCCCGGATCGCACGCAAGGGCACAGACCCCAGCCGACGGCTGGGCCGGCACCGCTGGACCATCGAACGCACTATGGCCTGACTCGCCGGATGCCGACGTCTGCACCGGCGCTACGAACGCAAAGCGAGCCACTTCCTGGCCTTCACCAGCATCGCCTGCACCCTCATCTGCTACCGACGGCTCACCCAAGCAGACGACTTTCAGGATGCGTCGGCGTAGGCGAGATGGGCGCCGCAGACGGTGCAGCGGAAGAGCATGGCGGTCGCCCCTTCGCCCAGGTGGGTCAGGAAGTGCTCAAGCTGGTCCTCGTCGTGCCAGCCGTCGAGGCGCATGTCGGCCCGCAGCTGGTCGAGGGCTTCGGGACGCGCCGTCAGCTCGGTGTACCCGACTTCGCCCACGAAGGCGGCCGCGTCCTGGCAGTGGACGAGCCAGTGCGGGTCCTGCCAGGCGTGGAAGCCAGGGGTGCGGCGGGTGACCTCATGCAAGACATCCTCGCTGACACCGGCAAGCCCGTAGGAGTCGCTGAATTCACCCGCGAAGCGTTCAGCAGCGCTTCCGTCTGCGATACACCATGGGCAGAAACGGCCGCTGACCTCCTGTGCGGTGTAGAAGCCGGCCGTGTAGATCCAGCCTGTGTTGCGTTTGCAGCAGGCGCACGTCTCGGCGGCCGCGCGGATGGACCCGCTTGCGATGGGGTCCGGGTGATAGCGAAAGAAGGGCAGGCTGGCACTCATCACCGGTTCCCGATCTGCGCCGTTGCTGCCATGCCTACTGATCTCATGCAGAGCAGTCTGTCCGCGAGCAGTTCCCCGATCAAGCGCGGCGTCGGACTCTCCTGGCCCCGCCAATTGAGACAGCTTGTTAGGTGATCGGCCAACGGGGACCGCTGTCAGCTCGTTGGCCCACATGTACTCACAGCATGGCGAGCCTTGTCGAGCGTCTGGTGCCGGATGAGTTGTGGGTGCTGTTCCGGCGGGTGGTGCCGCCGACTGCGGTCGTCCGTCCACAGGGCGGAGGCAAGCGGCGAGCGGACGACCGTGAAGTGCTGGCAGCGATCATCTCCGTCGCGACTTCGGGTTGCACGTGGCGACAACTGCCGCTGGTGTTCGGCCCGTGCCGGCAGACGGTCTACCGGCGGTTCGCACAGTGGAGTCGGGGCAGGGTCTGGGCTCGGCTGCACCGCGTCATCCTCGACGAACTCGGCGCCCGCGGTGAGCTGGACTGGTCGCGGTGCTCGATCGACTCGGTCAGTGTTTCGGGCCGCAAAGGGGGGCTTCTGACGGGACCGAATCCGACCGACCGCGGCAAGCTCGGAGGATCGCACCGTGAGTACGAAGTGGTCACCTCACCCGGCGGCCGCTATCTCGCCGCCGGGCCCGTCGTCTTCGACCTGCAGCGCAAGAAAGGCATCTGTCTGGCCAAGAGCGGCGACCGGAAAGCCATCATGATCGTCTCGATCCGCGACGATGGAACCGCATACGGAACGATCCAGCAGGGCTCGACGGCCGAAGGCGCTGAACCCGCCGCCGTACAGGTAGATCTCGACGAGGGCCCGGATACAGCGAAGAGCCTCGGCCGCGGCACCGTCGTGCCACTCGTGACCAAGGTAAAGGGCACCGGTCTCTTCCTGAGCCGGGACGACAATGGGGCCCTACACGTCTCCCTGCGTCGCGAGCGCTGATGTTCATCGTCCCAGGCCCACTCCTCACAATCCGTCGAGCGCCCGCCGACGCGAGGGTCGGACGGCATGCTGATGCTCCTTCTCGGAGGCCGGTGCGGTGCGCGGGCAGGGCATGGCGGGCCGGAAATTGCGGCTGAGTGGCGCCCACCGGTCGGCGTTGCGCCGGTACCAGTCGGTGGTCTCCTCTAGTTCGATGCCGGCGCAGTCGTCCTCGACGTGCAGCCAGTTGCGGATGTGCTGGTCCTCGCCGTGGAGGGTGACCGGCTCGCCGCGCAGGAGGCGCGTCACGAACAGCGGGATGATCTTCTCGGGGTGCTGGCAGGACCCGTAGTTGTTCGAGGAGCGGGTCACGCAGACCGGCGCCCCGTACGTGTGCCAGTAGCTGAGCGCGACCAGGTCGCTGGCGGCGTAGGGGACGGTCGGGGCGAGGGGGTGGTCCTCGGTGGCCGCGCCGTCCAGGAGCGGCCCGTACACCCTCGTCCGTGGAGACGTGCACGAACTTGGCGATGCCGTGCCGCATGGCCGCATCGGCGAGGTTTGGGTGCCGATGACGTTCGTGGTGACGAACGTTCCGGCGGTCGTGAACGAGCGGTCGACGTGGGAGTCGACGGCGACGTGGACGACCGCAGTGTGCCGGGCCATGAGGTCATCGACCAGGCCGGGGTCGCAGATGTCGCCGACGACGAAGTCCAGCTTCGGGTCGAGGAAGGCCGGGTTCGAGGAGGTGGCCATGGGCGCAGACGAGATCGGTGCCCTGTTACGCGGAGCGCGCTGCGCCGCGCGGCTCACACAGGCGCAGGTCGGCCAGGCCACCGGCTATTCCGCTTTCCTCAACCCGGCGGGCGCCCCCGGCTCGCCGGGCCGGCCAGCTTCTCATGCAGAGACAGCAGCCAAGAGCCGCCTGCCATTGCTGTGCCTGGCGCCCACGGTCCGTGAGGCACTTCGCACGGCCGGCACACCGAGCATTGCCGACAGTCATGGGGATCCCTCTGGCCCGGGGTATCGAGCCAGGCGGAAGCGTCAAGCTTTCGTGCTCCGCTGACTCGGGCGGCCGGACAAGGGGGACTCAGACGGCTGCCCCGGCTCCCGGCACTCGAGGTGAAAGTCCAAAATGGGTGCAGTTCCCCAGCCTGAGATGCTCAAATTGATGCCCGACGCGGGAACGCGCCGGACGGGGAAAGGGGCGGGGAGCATGTCGGTTTTCAACGACGTCGGAGCTGCGGGGTTCGGGCTGGTCATCGGATGGATCGCCTACCGGACCCTGAGGAGGTCGGGTGGATCGAGCATCGGGGATCTGACCACGGTGATTGCTGCCCTCGGCGGTGGCGCTGTTGTTGATACGCGGTTCTCGGATCCAGAGCTGTTCTCCGCGTATGGCCTGGGACTTGCCGCCGGCTTCTTTGCGTACTTTCTGACCGGTGCCTGGCTCGACCGGCGTGCGCGCAGTAGGGCAGAGATCGCCGGTGCCGCCCCGGCCGGGGACGGCACCGCGGTACTCGTGGCAGGAGCGGCAGCGACCGCGGCGCAGGAATCGATCGGCGCTCACACGTGGCAGGGCGACGGTCCTCAATTTCAGCGAACGTCTCCGCGCAGCCGCAACGAGTTCGAGCAATAGGCCGTGTAGGCCAAGCCCAGCACGTTGCCCTTGCGCAGCAGGCCCGTACGGACTCTGTGCAGTGCCGTGCCGACGTTCTCGCCGGCCAGGAAGTGCTGCCAGAAACGCTCCGCCACCTCCGTGGCGAGCGCCTGCTCGACGGAGATCTCAGTGCCGACGGTGCCAGAGGCGTATAGCCCGGAGAAGGCGTCGACGAATCCCAGCCAGGTGGTCGGGTCGATGTCCGCCGTGTGACAGCCGTTGAGGAAGATCAACGGCGTGCTGTGCCTCCAGCCCGTGGAGTCGGCTTGCCAGGTTGCCAGAGCAGAGGGCTCGATGCGGTCGGTGTGCCCGATCTCCAGCACAGTGGTCGTAGCACGCCGCTGCGGGGTGTCCGGGCGGCGCCCGTGGCAGTAGAAGTACACGCAGTCGTGCTGCCCGGTCTTGAGGGCCGCCTGCAGCGTGACGCGGTCGGCGCAGTCGGTGACCTCATCTCGGAATGTCTCTCGCAGCGCTGCCATGTGTTGTTCCGACAGATGCTGGTTGAGGGTGAGGCTGCGGGCCACCGTCATATGGGGGGCGTCACCGCCTCGGCCTGCGTAGAGGGGGAGGCGACGGCCCGGCAGCAGCGAGGGCGGCTGTTCGATCAGGTGGCGGAATCCCCAGAATCCGAAGGGGCAGAGGGTGTTGTATCCGTGGCTGTCTGCGTCCGGGCAGGAGCGGGCGTCGAGGTCGGCGGCCACAGCTCGACCGCCCGCCGTGCAGAGTTTAGGGGGATGGTTGCCGTCGATCGGGATGTCGTAGACGAAGGTCCACGGGAACATGATGTCCTGGCTGTTCTCACGGCAGATCTGAATCTCGGCCGGGCCGTCCAGTGCGGCTGACAGGCCGGCTCGCTGCTCGGCGTGCGGTGCCAGCAGGGTGAGCAGCCGCCATCCGTGCTGGGCCAGTTGGAACAGGTCGTGGGCCGCTTCTCGGGCCTCCTTGCGGTTGCCTGGCAGCAGGCGATTGCGGACGGTCCCGTCAGCGGTCGCCTCCGCATGGACGTGATCGAGTGTGTCGCGTGTCTGGTTCAGAGCGTCGAGTACCTGGAGTTCCGTCAGCCGGAACGTGCTGATGGGGGCGCCGGTGCCAAGGACGTCAACGGTAACGGCGCCGTTCGTGCCGTGCCCGATCCGGATGCCCGCACTGCGCTGGGGCAGGGTCGCGAGCGCAGCGAAGCCGGCCGTCAGGGTGAAGTCGATGACCGCCGAAGCGGGTACGCCGGGCTGTTCTTTGGACGCTACCCAGGCGGTCACGGACGCGGATTGAAGTTGGTTACCCCGGTGGGTGACGATGACCCGCAGCCGTGACGGACCCGTCTCGTAGGGGGCAGTCACCGGAATGCGTAGAAATTTGCTGCGGTGATGCGGCTCGCAGGTGTGCATGGTGGCGTCGTCCGGGCAAAGACACACCCAGCCGGAACCGGTCAGCGGCAGGAAGTAGGGGTGGCGTTCGGGAGCGACGGTGAAGTCGTCGCTCAGGACGACGACATCCAGCCGGTCGCCACGTCCGTTGTCGTCATCGTGGGGCAACTGGTCGTCCGGAAAAGGGCGAGAGTGTTCGGCCAGCAGACTTTCCCTCGCCAAGTCGCCGATATCTATACGAAGTTCGTATCGGCGGCCAGCCGCAAGCGCTGTCTCGGGCGGGACGACACAACGCGACAGCGGCCAGGTCAGGCACAGGTTCAGAACCCGCGTGCCCGGCTCCTCGTCCGGTTCCTCGCCCGGAGCCGTTCTTTCGGGAACGCGTCCGGTCACGCGAGGGCCTGGTACGTCGGTGCCGTGGACCGGCGGGGATCCGGTTGCGCCGCGGAGCCCTGCATCACGGCTTTCCCGCCAGGTGTCCCACAGCTCGGCAAAGTCATCGTGGAAGGCGAGGATCCTCTCGAGTTCCCACTCGAAGGCCTTGCGATCGCGTGTACCGTCGGCCAAGAGGTCGTCGATCGCTGCCCGCGCCTCGGCGTCGATCCGGAGGCCCCCGCTTCCCATTGCTTCGTCTAACAACGTACGCAGCAGGGTCTCGTAGGGGGATCGGTCGGGCGGCGTCGGAGCTCCGTGCTGGGACATGAGGAACATTGTCCCGCCGACGGCGCTCGTGGGGCAGGAGGGTTGAGAGGCAGTGGCCGTGACGCGGGAGATCACCATCCGGCTGACATGGCGGACGAACGAGACCGTTGCAGCTGATCTGGGCGAGCACGACCCTACTGCCGATCAAGACACGGACGGCTCCTTCCTCGGTCCGGCGTATCTGCGGTTCCGTGCCGATCAGGCCGCCCGGGCGGAACGCCTCGGCGGTGTGCTCCTGCCGCGTGCCGTACGGCGGCGCATCGTTGCGGAGTTGCGCCTACTGGATCCGATCGATCGGCTCAGGATTCGGCTGCGGGTTCCGGCTCATGCACCCCAACGGGCCGTGCCCCTCAGCGGCGTGCCCTGGGAACGGGTGCGGGTGCCCTCCGAGGACTTTGAGCTGCGGCCGGACGTTTGGGCCGATTGGGCGGAGATGCTGCCCACCGGCTCGGTGGGCAGGGAACTGCGCGTGCATCCCAGGTTCACCGTCATCCGTGAGGTCGCCGCGGCAGAGGGCCGCCCTCGCCCGCCCCACTTCGACCGCACCTCGGCGGTCGTTGTCGTGGCTGACGCCACCTCGGTGCACGGCGACTTCTCCACCGGGGACTCTTTGGTCTCGCTCGGGTCTCCGCCATCCGGGTCGAGTGCGGCCAGTGATGGCGAGCGAGTGGCGACCGCCGTGGGTCGGTCGCGCTACGAGGTCCGGCGCGTTCCCTCGCCCGCCACGGCGCAGGGGATCCGCAGGGCCTTGCCAGGATCCGCAGTCTTCTACTTCGGCGGACACCACATCGCCAGCGGTCTGGTCGTAGCGCAGGGTCGTGGCCGCGTCGACGGTGCGGTGCTGGACACACGCGAGTTGTCCGACCAGCTCACCGCGCAGGGTGTCCAACTCGCGGTATTGATGGCGTGCGACACCGCGGACGCAGCCTCCGCGAACGGGCGACAACACACCGCGCTGCCCTTGGCGGAGCGACTCGCGGCGGACGGCGTGCCGTACGTCGTCGCGGTGCACGGCGCCATCAGCGACGGTGCCTCGGGGCGGTTCGCGGGGCGGTTTTTCAGCGCCCTCGCGCTCGGGACGGACATCGACGCGGCGGTCGCGCAGGCCGCTGTGGAGATGGCCGAGAGCCAGGCGCTGCCAGTCGTATGCACAGCAAGGGCCGGGGAGCCGCCACGGCTGCGCAGCCTTCTTCCCCTGCCCGACCCGGTGCGGACTGCCGATGGCCACCGGATGCCTGTGCCCCGGGCAGGGGCACGGGTCAGACCAGCCGACGACGAGCGTTTCCGTGTCTGTCTGGAGACGTACCTCTGCCTCGCCGGAGGCGGCGGCGTACACGTGCTGGCCGACCCCTCGGGTGAGGACCTCACGGCCGCGCTGACGGAGAACGAGCGCAAGCTGTTTCAGGCGGTCGCGGCACAGGAGACGACTGACGCGACCCGTTGTTCCGCGTTGAGTGCCGACCGGGAGGTGCCGGACGGCCGCCACGCCGCCCGCGCCGGCGGTCCGGGCTGGCCGGAGCCGCCCCGGTGGTACGCGTGCGACGCCCATGAGTCCCGGCCGGCCACCCGTGCCGCGCTGCTCGCCGCCCTCACCCCGGAGTTCCGCGCCCTTGGTCCGGGAGCTGTGGTCCGCAGGCCTGGCCTGGTGGTGCGTTGGCACGTCGGCGGTGCCCTCCCACGATGGTCGACCTACCTCGGCGACATACGCAAGCTCGCGTCCGAGTTCGGGACCGTCGTGATCCAGGTGCACGGCGCGGCGACGGACCCGGTCCTGGAGGCGGCCACCCAAGTCGCGCGCGATCTGCGTAGGGACGAGTACCTCGTGGCGGCGGGGCCACCGCGACCGGGAACCGCGACGCCGTCGACGCGCCTGCTGGACGGTGCGGCCCAGGTCCTGGAAGCCCTGCGGGCCGCCAAGGAGGGGGACACGGACGTGCGCGAGGTGAGGGTCGACGGCGCCGCCGTAGTGGCCGACCTCAATGCCAACGGCGGCTGGGGAGACTGGCAGATCGAGCATCGCACGTTGGAGTCAATCGCCGCCGTATGGCCGCGGGAGTTGCCGGGCGTGCTGGCAGCGCACGCCAACGCCCGCGCCGGCGTTGCACGCTACGCGTCGCTCCTGCTCGCCTCCACGCGGGACGCGTGGATGTCCCGCTGGCTGAGCGATGCCGGTGACCGGGCACCGCGGCCCTCGGACTTCCGTGGCGTGAACGTGCCCCCCTCGGTGGCGGACGCCGTGGTGCTGGGTCTGCTGCGCGAGGCGGTTCGGGGGCCAAACCTCCCCGCAGAACTCGATGATTGGGAGGAGGAGTCGCTGTCCGAGGAGTCGAGGAACGCCCTGGCGGTATGGCGGCGCGGGTCCGCAGTGGCCGAGAAGGACTTCGAGCGGCCACAGGACGCGATCGCGCTGGAGCGCGCCGGGCTGCTGGACGCCGTCGACCCGCTCACCCTCGATCCGCGGGCGCGCTGCCGGGGCAGCTGGAGCCTGCTGGTCCGTCGGCCGCTCGCCGAGGATGACGCCGCATGGCTGGCCCGAGCGTCCGAGGACAAACGCCGGCTGGTCGGGATGGCGCCGCCGGCATTGATCAACGACGCTGTGCTGGAGCGGGAGTTGCACGCCTTCACCAGTGCTTTGCGGCTGCCTCTGCTGCCTGTGTGAGGAGGAGATCCCCCACCGGAACATTTGTTACAAGACGGTATCGGGGCGGACGTTACCGCCGAGTCGCCACGAAGGCCCCTTCTAGTCTCGGATGACCGGCCGGCGAACTGTCGGGGTCCGTGGCCGGAAGGGGAGGCGTCGCGATGTTGGAGAACTGGTACTTCTGTGCTGCCCTGGGGATGCCCGTCGAGGACGCGGCCACCCACCTGGACATCATCGCCGCGCTGCGCGAACCGTCGAACGTGCCCCGAGCCGTAGAGCTGGTGTGCGACGGCCTGGACAGCCTGCTTGCCGTCGACACGGCCGCGGCCGTCCACGCGCTGCCCCACGTCCTGGCCGCACACCGCCGTTACCCGGAACACAAGGACGTGGCGGCCAGGGCGAGCGCCGTCTACCGCGCTGTTGTGTCCGTAAGCCACGAGCGGCTGCGGGCCGGTCTGGGCACGTTGCTGCGTGAGGCCGGTGGCGGGAGCTGGGACAACGCGATCGGTCTGCTGGAGAAAGCGCTGGCCGAAGTGTCTGCAGCCGCGCACACCGCGGACCCTTCGCACGTTCCGTATCTCGATCTGAGCGAGCAGCTCGCCCCGAGTGTGGTGCTGATCGCGGGACGGTTCCTCGCCCGGCACCGGCCCCAGGCGGTCGCGGACAGCTTGGGCCGACCCCCGAGGTTGCTGACCCGCGCTCTGCGTGGCGAGCACGGCCGACTCGCGCTGATCCAAGCGGCCGAACTCCAGGCCGAAGTGTGGCCGGACACCGTCGAAGAAGTCCGCCGCAGTCTCGCCAGGGCGTCCGATGGCGCCTTCGACATGGAGCCCGACCTGCTGGTCAGCGCGGCCCGGGTGAGCTTCGCGCCGCCGCCCGGGGAGCCGGCCCCCGACGGCATGACGTCCGTCCTCGACCTGCTGGAGAACGAGGCCCTGTCCGGCACCACCCTCCTCGGCTGGGTCGAGGAGTACACCGCGGCCTGGGGCTGGGGACAGCCGGAAGCGGTCGCCCGGCGCCAGGCCGCGTACGTCCGGCTGGGCGGTGTCGCGTCGCAGCGGGACTCGGCGATGCCGTCAGTGCTGTGGCAGAGCATCCTGACGGCGCTGATGATCGAACTCGCGCCGGAAGAAGCACTGCGGCGGATCGAGCGCTGGTACCAGCCCCCGGTCGCCTTCTCCGACCAGACCCCGACCCGGCAGATTCACTTGACCATCGGCTACAACCCGGACCAGTACGGGCGGGCACTGCGGCACGTCGGCAGGCTATTGGGGCTTCGGCTGCCCCCGGAGGGGCGCACGCCTGTCCTGATGCTGACCTCCGGACCGGCTTCGGCCACCGCATCCGATGCCGCGGCCCGCGTCTGGTCTCCTTGGATGCTTGACCGGCCCCTCGGCGGTCCCCTGGCAGGCGACGAGCCCGAGCAGCTCGTCCGCCTGCTGAGCTCCGCCCTGCTGGCCGAGCGTCTGCTGACCGACGGGCGCAGATCCACGGAACACCCGCACTTCCTGCTTTTGCTGATGGTGCATGTGCGGGACGTGCTCGGCCGGGCCTTCAAAGAGCTGACGAGGGCCATCGCGGAACACCAGGGCCGTTCTCTGATCCCAGCCGGGCACCTGGCCAGCCTCATCACACACGCCAACCGCGTCGTCGACCGTGTCGGCCGGGGTCTTCGACCTACCGTGAGCCCGGGCGAGATGGTGGAGATGCTCCGCGCGGTCCATGCGAAGCCCATGCCGCCTCAAGGGCACGCGCTGCGCAACTTCATCCGCTACAACAATGGACTTGACGCCGCCCTGACGTGGGTGCGGGACTCCTCGGCCGGAGGGGTCGGGCCGCACCGGACGGAGGCCGGGGGCCGTTGGTTCGCAGGTGACGTGTCCGCTGCCGACGCCCTGTTCGACTTGGCCTCCCGCTACGCGACCCGGCTGTCCGGACGCGTCGCCATCGAAGCTGCACTGCTGCGGCGCGAAGTGCACGGCGACACCGGAGTCGCGCACTTCCGCTGGGACTGGGACGCCGAGAGCGGGCTACCTGTCCCCACGCCGGTCTTGAAGTCCGGGGTCCCGCAACCGCCGGACCACAAGGTCCTGCTGCTCAGCTCTCCGACCGATCCGGACCGCCGGGACTTCTCGGTGCTCGAGTGGGAGCTCATGGGCGACGCCTTGGAGGCCAAGGCGCTGCAACGCATTTCCGCCGGAATGCGAACATCACAGCACGTACCCCTGACCGTCCGGACACTGCGGCTAGCTGCGCTGCTCAGACGGCCCGACTTGGGCGACCTAGGGGCCCACGCCGAGTGGGTGGCCTCGTGGGCGGAACTGCTGGCCAGCTTCAACTCCCCACAGAGCCTGCCCCGCGTGGTGCGCGGGCGACTCATCGACATGTTCCGGTCCGAGGTGGCCGGCACCGGCTCGCAGGAGCGCCTGAACGCCGTGCTGGAGCGCGTCATCGACACCATTGTCGAGCTGAGCTCGCGGGCTACGCTGTACTACGACCGCCTCTTCAGCGAACTGGGCGCCGAGCTGGCGCTGCCCGCCGAGAGCGCCAACGGGCTGCGGCATCGGGCACTGCGCTCCTTCTACTATCGCTCGGGCCACAGCGCATTCCCGCGGTCAGTGACCCATCCCTTCGACGCGTACGGGTCCCGGATCAGTGCCCGAGGTACCGAGGCCACCCTGGTCGCCCTCTTGCGCGACACGGCCGACCTGGAGCTCAGGGCCCGGTCCGTCCGGCTGGGCGCGGTCATCGAGGAGGCCTGGCAGCGGACGCAGGAACCGCGCCGAAGTCCCGCTCAACGGCAAGATATTGACGCCGTCCACGCCGACCCGCGGCAGGTTCTGGGCGCCACGGTGGACCGCCGGACCGCCGAAGCGATCCTCTACTTGCGTGAAGAGCGGTTGGACACCACCGTCGTGCAGCACCGACGGCCGCCCGTGCGCGACCTCTTCACCACCGGCAGCGACCGTGAGCTGTCGGGCAAGAGCTACGTATTGGGCATCGTCGTCGGATCGCAGCGCACCGATCGGGGCACCGACCTGCTGCTCAACTGCGGCCTGCCCCAGCTGATCACCCGGGAGCTGCCACGGCCGGATACTCGCTGGACACCCGGCCGCACCGTGGCGGTGCAGATCAGCCCCGGTAGTCACAAATCGTCCTACGTCGCACCATTGGCCGCACCTGAACCCCAGCCAGGCGAGGTGCGCGTGGCACATCTGGCGTCGGCGGACGCCTATCCCTGGTTGTCCCTCGCCGTCGAAGGCGCTGACGGATACCGCTATCCATCAGGCAGCACGGCCCGGGACGTCGCCGCCCGCCGACGCTGGGACCCCGACCTATCGCGTGCCTTCGCCGAAGCCCCGCTGCAGGAGCGCAGCCTGCTCGTCATGTGGCACGCCGAAGACGGACACTGGCTTCCGCTCGATGCCGGCCTGCCCGAACTGGCGGTTGCCGAAGGCGAACCAGCCGGTTCCGACGCGGACGAGCAGGGGCTGCTGCGTCTGGTCCTGTGCGGGCCGGCCACCGACCGCTCCGGCTACGGTCCGGCCTGGCGCTTCTCGCTCAAGCCCGGACGCACCTATGTGCTCGGCGAGTCGGCGTGGGATGCCGATGACTGGCGGACGCTGAACGACGCCTGCGTCACCGAGCCGTCCGGGCTCATCGTGTACGCGCGGTTCCGTCCAGGGGAGAACCGCCTGCGTCTAAGTCCGCCGGCCGCGGACCACCCGGCCATCGACCGGCGCAACGCTCGGTGGCTCGCCGCGTTCGGTCAGGCGGGAACGCTCCCGGATGCGGACGGGGACGGAGCCGACGAGGCGGCGGAGGCGTACGAGGAGAAAGCGATCCGCACCACGGGTGCGGACGGGGTTGTCCGCTGGCGGATCCAGGCGCCGCGGGTCGAAGGATTTCCGCAGTGGGTGACCGTCCGGCTCAGCCAGCAGCGGCCACACATCGGCACCAGCCTCATGTGTACCGTGACGAGTTGGGGCGAGCCGGAGGCGAGAAAGGCCGAAGCGGAGGTGCTCCCGGCTGAGGAGAGCGGCATCCAACTGTCGCGCACCATAAGAAACTTCGCCATGCTCCTGCGCTTCCAGCCCTACGACCTCATCAACGTCACTCTGCTGCACCGGGCGAAAAACAGGGACCCCGCGAAGGGCTCCAACGCCGTGCGCACCTCCTACGGCATCCTGGGATTCGCCGACACCGACTCCCTCACCCTGACCGGTGAGTTCACCGCCGGAGGGACGGCCCGCCAGGCGATCGTGGTCAGCGACACAACGCGAGCACCGCTCCATGCACGGCGGGTGCCGACGCCGCTTCCGCAAGACCGGTTCGCCGAGGCTGTGGGACCGGCGGCGTCCGCCGTCCGGATCGGCGCGGACCTATCGGGCATGGTCGCCCGGCAGGTCCGCAACCCCGATGGAACACTGGTGCAGTTGGTGCTGTGGCTGCGCACTTCGGACGACGTGGCCGAAGCAAGGGTGCCCGTAGCCGCCTTCGACCACGAGTATCCCACCGCCGGCGACCACGTCGTGGCTCGCCGGGAGCAAGACGGTTGGCGATTCGGCGTACTGCGACGCACCATCCGCCTGCGTGCCTTGTGGACCCGGGACCCGGCACCGGGCGAAGGCTGGACGCCGGTCGGTGAAGTGGCTGTCGAGGACGGCGTGCACTACCTCTGCCAGCATCCGGAGCTGCCACGGGTCGCCACCACACCCACCCTGGACCCGGCGGAAGCGGACGCACTGACCGTCGGCCGCGCACGTGCGCACAAGGCGGACCCGCGACCGCACACCCGCCGCACCGTCGTCCACCTCAATGGCCGCGACCTCATCGGCAACCTCTCGCTGCCGACAGAGGTGGTACTCACGGACCGTCCTCAAGTCGTCCATCTGGAGACGACCGAACTGGTCATGGACGACATCGAGTACGAAGACGACCAGACGACGCAAGCGAGTCGACTCGTCGACGTCGAACGCCACTTCGTGCTCTCCCCGGTGACCCGCACGGAGCCCCGCCCGACGCCACCATCACGCGACACCGCAGCCGACGCGCGCGTCGAATGGGAGCGAATCCTCGCCGCGGGTACCCTCACCGGCCAACGGACCCCGGACGGCAACGTCCTGCTGCCCAGCGGTGCCGCTCCGAACGACTCGGGCACCTACCTGCCGTGGCTGGTGGCAGCCGACGAGCCGGCGACGATGGTCGCCGGACGCATCAACCCGTACCCCGTCGACCGGGTGCGCTGCGCGTTCGTCCCCAGCGGCCGCGGCTACCGGGCCTCACATCTGCGTGTCCCGCCGGTGAACGCGGCCGAATTCATGGCCGAAGTACTGCCGCAGGCCCGCCCCGACGGACGCCGGTTCAAGATCCGGGCGACCCGGCAGACCTCCCGCCGCCCCTACTACGTGGGCGTGGACGAGACCCCCCACGGGCCCGTGCACCGCTTCGAGTTCGGGTACGGCTGGTTCCTCGACATACCCGCTCCCGGCCTGACCGTCGGCGGCAACGTCGTCGACCCCGCCGGCCTGACACTGTTCCACGGCGACCGCATCGACGCCGTGTCCTTCGGCCGCGACACCACGGGCCGGATCGCCGGCGGCATCACGATGGACATTGCCCTCGCCGACATCACCAAGGGCATCGAGAGTCATGTACGACGCGAGGCGGACGACCGCGTCGTACACCTTCTCGACGTCGACCTCGACCATGTGCGCAATCAGGTCGCGGTGCACCGCGTCCATACCGGCAACCGCCGGCTCGAACCGGGGCGAGAGGACTTCCACGACCGCGAGGAGCGGCTCAGCGCCTATCTCGACCCCGAGGACGCAAAGCGGCTCCTCGCAGCTCACGCTCCCAGTAGCGGACGGCGCAGGCAGATCCTAGGCCGGATGGCGACAGAACCCCAGGGAAGGCCGCGACTGAAACCGCGGTTCACGCTCGTGCTGCCGTACGCCACCGACGACGGCCGGCAGGGACTGCGTGAGGGCGACAGCCTTTACCTGTCGGCCAGGCTGATCTCTGAGTCGGTGAACGACATCTTCCTCGGTTTCGAGCTGCTCGGGACCGCCGGGCTGCCCGAGACGACTCAAGACCACGACCACGAGTACCGGGCGCTGAGTGTCGTCGTGGGGCGGCGTGACTTCTCCCACAGGGAGAACTGCCTGCGCAGGGCGGCCGAGGCCGGCGCCGATGTGTACAAGGACAACGCCAAGATGCTGGTGCGCCTGGAAAAGCTGTATGACGACGGAGCGAACCGCTGGCGGGGCTCCACCAAGTCACCCCGTCCCAGGCCCCTCCCGCTCCTGCGCAGCTACCTCGACATCACGGGAGCCGACTGCTTCGGCGTCATGGCCGCGAACGGGCGGTCCGTCGAACTGCGCCCCGGAGTCCTGTTCCCGACCGAGGACATACGCGGCGCCGCAGACATCGTCCCGGGGTCGGTGGTGCGCCTGCGGCGGGACGGCGCGGACGGCGTGTGCGCCACAACGGCGATCCCTGCGGACGCCACCTTCCTCAGCGACCGCCCTCGCCCGGTCGTCGTCTTCCCGAAGGACGACCTGAGGAACCGCAACGCGTTCGCCATGACCAACTACCCGCACCACTTCACCGTCGCCGGCCTGCCGAATCTCACAGCGGGAGCTGCGCAGTCGTTGGCCCAGGGCATCCTGCGCGGCGCCCACCCCAAGGTTGTCGGCGCGTTGACCGACAACGGCCGCAGGCGCAACAGCGCCCACCTGGTTCCGCTGCGGACCGGTGCTATGGCCGCACGACTCGTGCTTCCCGCCGACGACGAGGTCGTCGCCGTCGGACCCGCCCTCCTGCGTTTCGTTCCGGTGGGCACGGAGGACGCACCGAACCCCGACATCGCCTGGGCGCAGATCTCGTTCATGGACGGCACCGCATGCGAGATCGCCCGCGCCTGCCGTGCGCGGTACTGGCGCTATCACGACTCGCGCACCTGGCAGTGGAGGCCCGGGCGGGACCGCCCGGCCTCGCTGCGACTGCCGGAACGAGCTCGTGCCGACGCCGAACCGGTGTTCTTCTCCTCCGTGCGTGGCCGGTGGACGCTGCGCCATGAGTTCGCCGACCTGCGCCGGTTCGGCTTTCCCGCGACCCAACTCGTCGAGGAGGTACGGCCCGAGGAGGACGGCCAGCGCACGGTGTGGGCGGTTGCACGGGCAGACAGCAGCTCGGTCTGGCTGGAGGCCGCCCCTGGCCGCGTCGTCGAAGTCCGCTCCGAGCTGGTGCGCTCCGCCGACGGCAACTCCCTCGCGGACCTCGACTGGTCCCTGTTCAGCCCGGGCGACCTGGTTTACGGACGGGTCGAGGGCGGGGTCAACGAGTGCGGGCACATCGTGCTGGAGTCCTGGCACGCAGGGGTAAGGGGAGCATTCGGCTCCCCCCTCACCCGACGGATGTTGCTTCCCGTCGCCTTCGCCGACGAGGTCCAAGGCGCCCTCCATCTGGGAGAGGGCAGCAGCAGTCTCCCGTACCCGGCCGACACGGCCGTCATCACTACCCACCCGACCGGCTCTGCCGTCTGGCTCGACCGGGAGAACACACTCACCGCGCTGCAGGACTCTCCAGTTGCCTCGGGCGACGTCGTCCTGCTGTCCCCCGCGCCCGGAGGCGGCCTCAGGGTCTTGGGGCTCCCACAGGCCCGCGTCCTGATTGCGGGGTCCGGCGACCGTAGCGACTGGCCCGGGTTGGAGTGGCTGCGCCGAATCCTGACCAGCGCACAGCAAGGCGGCGGCATGCCGACGGGCCTCGCGGCACTTCCGGTCACCGTGGTCCACGCCGAAGGCGACGGGCGCGCACAGGTCCTGACGGTCTCCCGGAGCGGGCAGCCGAGGGGTTTCGCACCAAACGGCTCGGTCCTGGTCCGGCCAGTAGCCGACCTCGGTGAAGGCTTCGTCGCGGTTCGGTCGGGCAGCGCTCTGTTCCGGGTGGCAATGACCGCCGTACTGCCGGGACTGCCAAGGACAGCAGCCACCGCGGCCGCAGCGGCCTTCGTCGCCGACGGCGGCATGGTCCAACTCCGGTGGGATCCCGAACTGCGCTCCCTGAGCGGTGCCCGCGCGGACGATCCGGCCTCCATCGCGGAGTTCGGGGAGACCACCGTGCGCCCCTGGTTCTCGGTGGACCGCGCAGACGGCCGCTGCCTGGGCGTCGTCTGCCACGACACCCAGGCCCATCGGCTCTGCTGGCTTCCCGCCGGCGAGGCCGCGTGGACCGCCGATGTGGACGGTGCCGTGCTGCTCGGCCACCTATCGCGGCGGCGCGTGGACGTGGTGAGGACAGGCCTCAACACGGTCAGTCTGGTCGCCCATCCCGTGATCGCCCGCAGCCATGACCGGCTGACGGCGGGACAGCGCGTGCGGATCACCGTCGTCGAACAGCACCCGGCAGACCGGCCGCGCCACAGCCTGGTGGCCGTCGAGCCGGCGGGCGTGCTCGCCTCCTACAAGCCCGCGGACGGCGCGTCCCCAGCCCCCGGGGACTCGCTTCAGGCCGAGGTCTCCCGGGCCGCTCACGTCGACGGACTGCGCACCGTCTCCCTGGTCGAACCCGGCAGCAGACTCACGGTCCTTGACGTACCCGAGTGGCTCGCCGGCACTCTCCACCGCCTCTACATGCCCGACGTGGCCTACGGCGCCCGGCAGCCACTTGCGGATCTCATACCTCAGCGCTTCCACGACTACCACGAGAGCTTCGAGCTGGGACTGCAAGGCATGAGCGCGGCGCCGGACTCGAGTGTCGACCCCGCGCTGCGAGTGCTGCACGCGCTGGGCAGGGCCGAGAGTGACCGTGATAGTTCTCCCCGGGACAAGGCAGACGCCGCGGCGGCCGTCGCAGCCTGGCTCTCCTCGGAAGCGGGTGAGGCCGTGGTGCGGCAGCAGGCGCAGGAGGTCGATCTCGCGCCGCTGCTCGCGGTCTGCCGTCTCGGCGGGCTGCTCGGCCGGGCCGCCGGCGGCCTGCCCGCCGGCTGGCAGGCGTATCTCCTGGGTCGCCTTGGCGACCGGGCGGTAAGTTCCCTGCATACCGAAGCGCTGGTCACACAGTGGCTGGTGCGGGCCGAGCGGCACACCGAGGCCGCCGACCCCTGGCCGCGGCTGCGAACCGTCGAGCTCAAGGCCGCACTCACCTCGCGCGAGGTGAGTGCAGTCCTCGACTTCGGCACGAGCGTCACTGGACGACCGGCGGCCGGACTGCCCGAGAGCGACGCCGCGCCGGTGGCACGTGCACTCCTCGCCGCGGTCGGCGCGCTGCCCTCCGCCGAAAGCCTGCGCGCAGACAGCCCGATCTTCAGCGCCTTGGCCGACTTGGGCGCAGCGATGCGCCCCGCCCGGACCGAGCCGACCCCTGCGTGGCCGGTCCCGGGACTCCTCAGGGCCACCAGACGCCCCTTCAAGCAGCTCATGAGCACCCGTGGTGTCCCGCTCCCCCTAACTCTTCTCCCGGCCTACATCCCCCTCACCCCGCCCATGCCCCCCTACGCCGATCGGCTCCTCCGGGCGGCCGCGGGGTGGCGCGAGTGACAGGCGCTACTGCTCCTGGACCACGCAGCACCTTCAGCCTGATCGCAACGCTTGAGGGACAGATCGCCCCGATCTACCGCCTGGTTGCCGGGGCCGGGCGCCTGGACAATGGTGCGGCTCTCAGTGAGCCGGCTCAACGGCTCCTTCTGTAAGGGCGGTGGCATGACCATGAGCAACTACCGGTGGTGCGCGGCGGTCGCGGCGGCGCTGCTGCTGGCCGGATGTGGCGGTGGTGCGCAGAGCAACAGCGGGAACGGCAAGGCGGTGGCGCTCACGAAGGAACAAGTACGGGAGACGTTGCCGGATGACGAGGCCATGACGGGTTGGAAGGAGTCCGCTCGGCCCACGGCCGTTGAGATGGACAAGCTCTACCGTTCGCAGGCCTGCCCCATCAAGGACCATGCGGGCTGCGAGAACTCCCGTTTCTACGGCGCCTCGACCTTCCGGCACGACGACGCCGCCGCCACTGTCACCTTTCTGATCATCGCCTATGACAGCGAGCAGGCCGCCCGGGAGGCGTACGACGTGCTCTGGGACGGCTACTACGGCAAGAGGGCGGGACAGAGGGCCAAGACGTTCGGGATCGGCCGGATCGGTGACGAGCGCGACGCCCGGTTCGGTTCCTCCGGCTTCCACGGCGAGCCCGGCGCCGTGACCCAGACCCGGGTCGGCACGACACTGCTGTGGACGCTGGCGGGTTCCGCGGACAAAGACAAGGGCGGCATCGACGAGGACGGAGTCCGGGACCTGGCCACGGTGCTCGCCAAGCGGGCCCGACAGTCCCAGAACGGGGACGCACCTTCCGCCGCGCTCGACGGCTGACCGGGCGGCTACGCCAGGACCCGCCCGCTGCTCGAGAGCGGAGGCGCTAATCAACCTGAACTTGGTCCCGCTGCACGAGCTTTTAAGCCGTCGGCACCTTGCTCTGCTATTCGCCGCCCTCTCGGTCACGGAACGCGGTAACCCGGTCAATCGGCTTCCGAGCAGCGGTGAGCCGGAGGGCGGATCCCGTTGCGACGCCGCGGTTCACGAACAAGCAGCCCTGGCCCCTGCGCTACCGCGCTGGCCAACCGCCGGCAACTTGAGGCGCACGTATCCGATCTCGTGAGCGCAGGCACAGCGATGTCCTGGCTGCCCGGAGTCTACGAACCCGAGACCACCGCCTCCGGCGGCACGAGCGCCAGGGACTTCGCTCACGACCTCTTCCACGCGGACAGCCGTGCTCATCTGCCTTGGGCCCGCTCGCCCGCTGCCACAACCGCGACACCAACCGCCTCGCCGTCCGCGCTGCCCGCACCGCCGAGGGAGGCCTGAACTCGGGGATCGCAGCGTTCATCGACACCGACGACGGCCCGGTATTCATCAAGGGCATCCCCTCCAAACACCCCCAGGCGCCGGCGCAGCGCCGCGAGGCCGCCATCGCCCCGCACCTCCCCCACTCCTGCCCTCGCCTGCACTGGCACATCGAGACAGCCGGCTGGGACCTCCTCGGGTACGAAGTCCTCCAGGGGCGGCAGGCCGACTACGCGCCAGGCTCCACCGACCTGCCGATGGTCGTCGACGCGGTCCAGAAACTGCAGGAGATCAGCGCCCCGACAGACATCGCGATCAAGCCGCAGAACAGCGCTGGGCCATGTACGCCCCGCCCGGCACCGCCGACCTGCTCGCGGGGCGCACCCTGCTGCACACCGGCCTCGCCCCGCACAACGTCCTCGTCAACGACCGGGCGCACCTCATCGACTGGGCCTGGCCCACGCGCGGCGCAGCATGGATCGACCCAGCCGTACTCATCCTGCGCCTGCTCGAGGCCGGTCACTCGCTCACCTCAGCGGACAGCGTCGCCCGCCAGTTCCCGTCCTGGCGCAGCGCGCCCGGGCCGGCCGTGCAGGCTTTCACCGCCGCCAACGCGGCCGCCTGGGTGGAGATCGCCCGCACAGACGCCGCCCCGTGGAAGGCGGCGATGGCCCGACACGCCAGTGCCGTCGAGACCTGGGCAAAGACCCTTACGTAGCTCTGCACCGTGCCGACGTCGGTCGCTGGCGACGTCGAGACCTGGCGCGCTGCCTTCGACCAGGTCGCCCGTGAGCCGGTAGCCGCTGCGCCTACTCGTCCCTGTGCTGGACCACCGTCCCTTGTGTTCAAGCAAGGGGGCCAAGGCTTCCTGCTCGATGTCCGTCTCCTCCATCCCCTTATGGCGACTGGCCGCGCCCGCGCGCCTCAGTCGGCCGCCTGGGAGGTGACGAGTTCTTCTCTGAACTACCGGCGGCAGCGCGGCAGCGACTGCCGTAACCCAGTAGCGTTTCCGTGGACGGACTCATAGCTTGTGCGTTCGTGACTGGTGATCCGAAGATGCGCCCAAATCGACACAACCTCGGCAGAGTGTTCAACGAGGTGCCGGAACTCTACGACCGGGTCCGGCCGGGATACCCCGACGAATTGTTCGCGGACCTTTGCGCCGTCACCGGCATGAATCAACAGTCGTCGGTGCTGGAGGTGGGCTGCGGTACCGGTCAGGCGACGCGCTCGCTGGCAGCGCTCGGATGCTCAGTTACCGCCATCGAGCCGGGTGGCGACATGGCTGCACTTGCTCACCAGCGTCTCGCCTCTTTCCGCAACATCCAAGTCGAGTCGTCGACGTTTGAGGAGTGGGACGACCGCGGTCGACGCTTCGATGTTCTCGTGGCTGCATCGTCCTGGCACTGGGTCGATCCGTCGATTGGCTGGCAACGAGCGCACGACGTGCTCTATCCCGCAGGCTGGATGGCGCTGCTCGGCAACGTCGTTGTCCGGCGACCGGGGGAACCGGAGGTGTACGCCGAGACCGCGGATCTCCACGAGCGATTCTGCCCCGGGAACCCCGACTGGGGTCATCCTCCCCTGGAGGACGAGGTGCGCACCACCGACGAGGGTTGGGGCCTGGTCGAGGATCCCGGAGAATTGTTCGGCCCAACGATCGTGCGCTGGTATCCAACCGTTCAGTGGTTCACCGGGGACGGCTTTGCCGATCACCTTCGCTCGTTGTCGCCGTACCGGAGACTCGGGCGCGACGTCCGTGAGCCTTTGCTCGACGCCGTCGCCGAGCGGATCCGCACGCGAATGGGCAACCGAGCACCACGCCGTTACCTGAGCGTCCTCCGTGTTGGACGGCGCGCCCAGTGAGGCCAGGCACCTGCCCCTGAACTAACTCGAAGGTCTCCTAGCTGTGCTGGTCCGTGTCGCGATCTGGCTGAAGGTAGGCATACCGAGGTCGATCACCTTGCGCTGCCGTTCTCGTTCCGAGTCGAGCTGGGCCGGCTTCTCCTCGGCCCGCTGGCGAGGCTGACTTGGAGTCCTTCGATCTCACCGAGCCGTCCCTCCTGTTCGGCTTCGGTGATTCGGGCAATCAGGTTGTCGCGAATCTCGACGAGGCGGTGTCTCTGAGCCGGATCCGGCCGCAGCATGAAGCATCGAATACATGCTTCTCTGAACTTCGAGTTGGACCCTGGCTGTTGGGACGCCCTGGTTCTGGCCGGCCGGTCAGGGCAGCAATCGGCGGGTAGAGGTCCAGGCCAAGAGCTGATCGCGGGTGTGTCCAGGTGCCAGGTAGCCGGGCAGGGTCTCCAGATGGGCCGTCAGGTTCTTGTGCCACCGAAGCTGGCGGATCTGCTCGATGGCCAGGTCGCGCCATCCGTCGGCGAGAGCGGCAGCCTGTGCGGGCGTGATCGTCAGTGCGTCAAGCGTGTCGACCGCCAGCGCGTCGGGGCTCCAGTCGGGGTCCGTGTCGTCGGGACCCAGCCTGTCGATCACCCACATCCGGAGCATGAAGTCCTGCTGGGTTACACGCGTCAGGTGTCCCTCGCCGTCGGCGAGCATGAGCCGGTTGACGAGCAACGACAGCTTCGCCCACTGGCGGCGGGCTACTTGTGGGTGAGCGGAGTCGTAGGCATGTCCCTGCGCCGCGACGCGTGCTGTCTCAAGCTGCTGACCACGGGCGTTCTGGATGAACGTCTGCAGCTCGTCGAGTGTCCACGTGCTCGGATCGCGCCCGAGGTCTTCTCGGTCTGCGTCGCCACTCACGGTCCGTGCTCCTGGTCGTAGGCATGCCGAGGCTGGTGGGGGCCGTCTGTGCCTGTCGGTTGATCTGACCGAGCTTGTCCTCGGCGCCGGCCAGGCTAACCCGCAGGCCTTCGACCTCGCCGAGCCAGCCCTCGCGCTCCGCCTCGGCGATGCGGGCGATGAGGTTGTCGCGGATTTCGACGAGCCGTGGCTGTTGGGCGGGGTCTTGACACAAGCTTCTCTGAACTATCGCTTGATTCCCGCCGAATGAGCTGTCGAGCTCATTCATACCAGTCGGCGCGAACCTCACGACTTCAGCACATCTTCCCGATCTTCAATGCTCGCGCCCGCTCTCCACTGTTCTCCGGGCGGATGCGCTCGGCCAGGCAGTGCCGGTGGGAGATGATGGTGTGGCTTCCTGGACCGTCGCTGCTGCGCGAGTCCAGGACGAGGGCGTCTCCACCTGCGCCCAACGTGATCGGTTCACCACAGAAGTCGCAGCTCCAGACCAGCGACTCCAGGTCGGCAGGTCTGATGGTGAGCCGCACTGATACCGGCGGATGCCAGCGGTGGATTTGCTCGATCACTGCATCGATCTGTGAACCGACGGGTGGAAAGAGCGCGAGTAGTTCGTCGTGGCTGCGCGTGGTCTGGGAGAACTGCTGGATCATGTCGATAGAGGCCGACAGGCCAGCGTTCTCGTAACCAACGATCTCAACGAGAACACCCCATGGGTGATGGCTGAGGACCCTGACCTGCACCTTCTGGCCAGGCATGAGCGCCAGACTCTCCGTCTCGAACCTTTCCATGAACCGCTTCCCCATCCCTTAGCCCAACAGGCCGCGCCTGGTGGCGCTCATGCACGCGTGTCGTCGACGTCGGAGCCGATCACCGCGCTCAGGGCCCGCAAGGCGCCATCGTATTGGTGACGGTCGAACTGGAACGGACCGAACGCCACATAGTCGCGGGCCTCGCGGTGCGGTTGCTCAAAGGCGTCCCAGGTCACGAAGTCGGTCGTCGCGGTGATGCGGGCCATGAGGGGCCAGCATCCCCACTCGCCGCATTCACAACCGAGAACGGGTGTCTTCGGCCCCATCGCGTTGGTGGACCGTCCGAGGAAGTGATCCTGCATCGGGCCGAACCGGAAGAACTCCGGGATCAGACCGCCATAGGCGTCGCCTGCGGGCTGCATCCCGGCCGCGATCTCGAATCCGTCGATCAGCTCGGTGAGTGGTGCTCCGTCGATGCGGGGGACGATCACGAGCGGGCCGCCGTCGCCACGCTGCCGGCAGTCGAACCGGATGTCATTGCTGGTCATCCAGTGATTGTGCCAGCGAAGCCGTTCCCAGCTGGGGCTATGCGTGGCATGCCGAGGTCGATCGCCGTACGGCCGGAAGCTCGTCGGTCCATCTGAGCAAGCTTGTCTTCGGCGCCGGCCAGGCTGCCCCTGAGCCCTTCGACCTCCCCGAGCCAGCCCTCGCGCTCGGCCTCGGCCTCGGCGATGCGGGCGACGAGGTTGTCGCGAATCTCCTCCAACCGGCCGCGCTGGGCCGGGTCCGGCCGGAGAAGCGGGCAACGAACGCAAGCGTGTTCATGAACACAAGGGCTTAAAAAGGCGCGACCGCAGGTGCCGATGGAGACCTTGCGCTTCTCGAAGTGCGCGAGGAAAGCGTCCCATTCCTCCTCGGTGGGGGTCCGATACTCTTCACTGGGCCGGGCAGCCCTGCGACGGCCGATGAAGGCGCGGTGAGCCTCGATGGTCTCGGCCGGGTAGATCGCCTTGTAGCCCATCGTCGCTGTGTGCAGTGGAACCATCAGCTGCGCAATGCCGGTGAGCTCGCACTGCGGACCGACTCCCGGCCGTATCTGGCCGCGGAAATCGAACGGACTTCGGCGGCCCTAGGAGTCGTGTGGTCCGAGGCGGTCACGCCTGGGCTTCCCGCCGTTCCTGGCACACGGGCGACGAATGGCTCCCTTCGGTGAAGGGCCGCGCGGTGTGAACATCGGAAGGCAACCGTGAGGCGGCCTTCGAAGCACACGGAGCTGTGGCCGATGCCATCGCGGGCGGGATGTCGTTCCGCGCGGCGGCGGGTGCAATGCCTGTGCGGCTCCCCAGTTGGGGAGCCGCCCAGGTCCACGCCAGGTACGTCGGTGATGCCCCGGCGCTTCAGGAAAGCGGTGGTCCGATCAGCGCGGCCTCGACCGCGTCACCGGTCATGTCGATCAGTACGGCCTCCTGGCGCATGTCCACGGGAAGGTGCGCATGCGCTTCGGAGCCGCAGAAGAACGTGCCCCGGCTCGGATCGAAGATCACGGCTGCCAGCCGTGCGGCGAGTTCCGCCACGATGGCGAAGACACCGGGACCTGAGTGCGGACGCTCCACAAGGATGCTGGTCCGGTCGACAAAGATCTCGGCCTCACTGCCGTCCGCGGCCCTGACCCAGTACTGCAGGCTCCCGTCCTCCGTCACCGTCCGGTCGGGATCACCCACGTCGTAGGGAGTGAGAACGGAGCGCACCACCTCCATGTCCAAGGGAACGGGCGCATCGCTGCCCTCGACGAACTTGTAGATCGACGGGCTGTAGCTCACACAACGTCTCTTTCTGCACGCGGAGGTGTCTCACTGGGGGCCGGCCCGGTAGATGACCGTGATGGTCTTGAGGTCGTTGTCGATCATCATGTGCTTGAAGGCCGTGGCAGTCCGCTCGTCAGAGACATACCAGATGATCGGCGTGTCGCCTGCCGCTCGGGCCTGGTCCTTCGCCTGCTTGACCGGTTCGGTGACCCACTTCTGGAGCTTGCCGTCGGGGGTGAACATCCGATCGTTCAGCGCCTGGTTCTTGGCATCGATGAGAGCGCCGTCCTGGTAGCCGTCGAACTTGACGTACCCACTCTTTCGCCAGTCCGCCGGAACCTTGTAGGAGATCCCTGACGGAACGCCGTTGGTCACCATTTGTTCGTAGGCGCGGTCGGCCTGCGCCATGTTCTCGGTTTCCGCCATCCAGGTGCCAGGACCTCCGAGCTCCAGCCACTTGCAGTAGCCGCCGCCCGCTGCGCGAATGCCACGGCGGGCGAACTCGTGTACGCAGCCTTTCTTCAGCAGGTTGAGCGCTTTGTTGCCGATGCTGACGATGGCCGCCTCGGACAGCCCGTCGAGGGCGCGGAGTGCCTTGTAGGCGTCCTCGAAGCCGATTCCGGTCCTGGCAGCGGCGTCGAGGGCCTTGACGGCGCGCGCGATCGGGGTGAGCAGGCCTTCGACCGGGACGTAGGTGGCGAGGCTCCAGGCGCAGGCGGTTTTGCTGCCGTGGAGGCAATCCATCAGGTCTTCGGCGAAGAACGAGAACAGGATCGCTCCTGGCACGTCTCCGAAGAGGCTCTGCCACCCGGCGCGGACGATGTCCTTGCCGGAGAAGTGGTGCTGCCAGTTGTCGATCTTGACGTTCTTCAGGGTCGCCCGCTGCAGGAACTGCCACGCCGACTTGGGACAGCCGTCGGCCGTGGCCTGGGCCTGGTCGTCGGTGCACAGGTAGAAGTCGGCCTCGTAGTTGACGACCAGGTCGTACGTGGCGTCGCAGCCCTTGATGGCCGCTTCCGGCATCCCGGGGCAGGTTCCGTGCTGCTGGGAGCTGACGATCTCCACGGTGGACTCGTCCGGCACGGCGAACACGCCGGGGATACCGGTACCGGACCCCTACGGGATGACCGTCGGACGGGCGGCCAGGCCGTGAGACGTAGTCAAGGGCCCCTTCGATCAACCCCAGGCGCCGGCGTAGCGCCGCGAGGCCGCCATCGCCCCGCACCTCCCCCGCTCCTGCCCTCGCCTGTACTCGCACACCGAGACAGCCGGCTGGGACCTTCTCGGGTACGAAGTCCTCGGGGGCGGCGGCCCGCCGACTACGCGCCGGACTCCGCCGACCTGCCGGTCCTCATCAACAACCGGGCGTACCTCATCGACTGGGCGTGGCGCCCACGCGCGGCGCAGCATGGATCGACCCAGCCGTACTCATCCTGCGCCTGCTCGAGGCCGGTCACTCGCTCACCTCAGCTGACAGCACCGCCCGCCAGTTCCCGTCCTGGCGCAACGCGCCCGGGCCGGCCCTGCAGGCCTTCACCGCCGCCAACGCGGCCGCCTGGGCGGAAAACGCCCGCGCAGACAACGCCCCGTGGAAGGCGGCGATGGGCCGCCACGCCAGCGCCTTCGAGACTTGGGCGAAGACCTTTCCGGTCAGGTGAGGTAGCCGTTGCGGCGTGCTTCCTGGGAGGTGCACCGCCGTTTTCAGCTCAGATTGCCATGCGCTGCACTAGGTCCTGCCACACTCTTCCTGTGGCAGACATAGCAGGGCAGGTAATCCCTGTGGCCTCCGCGCTTGCAGGAGTCGCGCTCACACTCCTGGGTAACGTGTATCTCGAACACAACAAGTGGCGCCAGACCCAGCGAAACGAACAGCGGGTCCGCTCGCTTGAGTCACTTACGGACCTCCTGCAGGTCGCCACTGACATCGCCCGCACCCTGAGACAGACCGCTGAGCAGATCGACGAAGGCCAAAACGTCGACATGCGAGCGGTCGCGGATCGGATCGACGACCTCATCGGTCAGCTTCGACGGCAGGGCACGGTGGCCCGCATCGTCGGTCCGCGCAGCGCCTTCAGCCTGATCGCCACGCTTGAGAGACAGATCGCCCCGATCTACCGCTTGGTTGCTGAGGCTGGGCGGCTGGGCGATGGTTCGGCTCTCGTTGAGCCTGCTCAACGGTTGATGGAGACGCGGGATGCCTTGATTGATCACTTGCGGAGCACCCACACCCCGTCCTGATCTTGAGAGTCGGGGACTTCCGTTCCCCCGCTGCCTCTTCCTCGACCACCCGCAGTGCACCCGCACCGCCGAGTACAAGCCGTCGCAGCCCGCGGTGGCGACCCAAAAGCCCGGGATGAGATCACGGTCACTCGCCCTGCGGGCTTGGAGGCGTCCGCAACGCCTGCGACGCCGCTACGAGAAAGTTCTGCCGAGCCACAATCGCCCGGGCCACCACCCGGCTCCACGCCTCCCAGTCCGCAGCAGAAGGCTCCTGGCCCGCCTGTGCGTCGAAGTGATCGTCCAAGTCCCGCCACGCCTCGTACAGTGCGGCAAAAGCTTCTGTACCTCGCGGAACACCCAGCAGCTCGACACGCTCCATCTTCGGGCGCAGCACTGCCCACACCCGTTCTGTGCCCTCCGCTACGCGCGCCCACGGTGCATCCTGGGCTCTGACCCTCCCGTGCTCCTGAACGCGGTCGTCCCAGGCGTTCTGGTGGGCCCGCAAGTCATCGAGGGCTGCTTCCCAGGCGTCCACCAATTGGAGGTATGCCTCTTGCCGCTGGTTGCGTAGCCACTGGGCGTGCTCGACGGACGCCTGGTCGACGGTTTGGCGGCGGCCGACGTAGAGGCCGGCGAGGATTCCGATGATGCTGAACACGCCAGCCGCGGCTGCTGCGACGACGGCCCCCATGCTTCGCTCATGGGCTCATCTTGCCTGTGAAGGGCGGCCGGGACGGTCGCTGCAGGTAGTTGGGCCTTGGGCTCAGAGAGCGCAGGCCGTTCGGGGACGAAGGGCGGGCGCGGCCAGCGGGCTTGCTGGCGCACCTTCGATGCGGTAGCCGGACCTGGTGCGCTAGATCGACGCCACGGGCTCCAGGGCCGAACGCAGCCGAGATTTCTGCGACTGCCGGGCGTGCGCGGATGGCGCCGAGTTTGTCCCCATGCCGCTGGCGGTCGCGAGGCCGTCGGCCAGCCGGTTCTGCTCTGGCGGCAGAAGGCAGTCGAGGCGATCCTGTCCGGCTTCGTCAGCTGTAAGGGGCGGGCGGCTCCCCTGTGGGGAGCCGCCCGTGTGGACTCATGGAGAGGTGTTACGACGTGGGTTTGCGCCAGTATGTCGGGCGCCACCAGTACAGGGTGGTCCTGTCCGGGGGCCAGTAGGCGGACTCCGTCTTGGCGTCCGGCCCCCCGTCGAGGGTGACGTCGAAGGGTCTCCAGCCCGGTTCCCGTTTGTCGGGTGCCTGCGGGGCGGAGGCCCAGCTCCGGCGGCGGGGGTCACTCGCGCCGGTCTTCTCGAACGAACGCTGGGCGTCGATGAGCGAGGTCTTGTTCGCTCCATCGGACAACCAAGGCAGGCGCAGCTGCCCTGGATCGTCCTCCCAGCGGCAGATCCGGCAAATCTCGTAGCACCCGGGCCCCTCGTCGAGGACGAGATAGCCGCAGCACGGGCAGGGATACATGTTCTCTACTTCCACGGGATGTCCTTACCCGTCGGGACGACCTCGCCTTGAACGCGGAGGGGGTCGTTGAAGTAGTCCACTCCCCGGTCCGGCTTGAAGTAGGTGACAAGTCCCTTCTTGCTCTTCACCGCGATCTCCCCGGTTTGGGTGTCGAAATAGGTCGCCGTCTGGGTCAAGGAGTCGAACCTGCGGAGAATCGACGCCTCGTTCGGATCACAGTCGCAAGCGAGGAAGGCCGCGCCCGCCTCGTACTCCCGTTCTGACTGCGCGCCCACTTCCGCACCGTGATCGATGAAATGGTCTCGCAGGCTGCCGTGGCTGGTCCAACGGTCGCCGCAGTTGTGCACCAGGACGGGGGCGGTGCCGGCCTTGACGTAGAAGGTGTGGAGCCCGGCGACTGTCAGGTCCCACACCCGCTGCGGTGCGTTCACCGAGCGGATGCCGACCACGGCCTGCGTGGTGCCCCCTGCGGTGCGCAGCAGGTCCTTCAGGTGCAGGTCGGCAGCCATGACCCAGCCTCGGTCCGGGACGTACAGCAGGTGTCCCGGCGTGGTGGAAAGGCTGCCGCCGTCGGCAAGCGTGATCCGTACGAGCCGGTCCGCGCGGTGGGAGAACGTCGCGGTGACCGACTCCGAGCGGCTGACGTCCGCGTTCGGGTCGGTCGAGAGCAGCTCGTCGCTGTCCTCGATTTCCTCGATCCGCTTGGAGGTCCCATCCGCCAGCAGAACCCGGGTTCCCGCGGGGAAGCTGTTGCTCGGGCATCCGGGGCTGAGCTTCTTCAACTCCGCCTCGCTGATCCCCGCCAGCGCATCCGCCTCGAGTTTTGAGGCCTTCAGACCCCGCCACGCCTCCATGACTCCGGTACGGGTCCGCACGGCGACGTCCAGCGTTTTCACCGCATCCGCAGCGATTTTGACAATCTTGCCATCGAACATGGTGGCGATGTCGAAAACGGCCCAGCCGCAGTCCCCCCAACTTCCTCCGTTGCCGGTCAGCTTCTCGCCGCAACCGATGAAGTCGTGCAGGAGGATGTCAACCGGGTCAATGTTGCTGTTGAACTCGACCATGGAGATGGTGTGGGTGACCGTCTGGTACTGATCCGGGATGAACTGGGTCCGCAGGAACAGCGTGTCCGAGTGCGGACATCCGGTGACGGGGATCTCCGACAGTGTGCACAGATAGACGTCCACCCGGACGTTGAAGTGGATCTTTGCCTTGATGACACAGTCGCCGGTGTGGACGATCCGACCGCAGTTGTCCTGGTCGAGAACCTGTGGTTTGCCGATCGGTTCGATCTTCTCGTCCCAGAACACCTGGCCTATGCCGGAGGCGGTGCCGTCCGAGATGCGGTGGGCGTTCTTCTCGCGTTCGGTGCGGTCTGCGGCGTCTTGGGCTTCCTTGGCGTACTTGTCGGCGTCCTTCGCCGCCTGTTCGGCCTCGGTGGCCGCCGCGTCGGCGCGTTCGGCCGCCGCGCGGGCGTCCTTGGCGTCCTGTTCGGCCTGCGATGCCGCGGAGCGGGCCGCGGCCGCGTCGAGTTCCGCCGCGTCGGCCGAATCGCGGGCGTCCTTGGCGTAGCCCTCGGCGTTGCCCGCCGCCTTGTCGGCGGCCGCCGCGTCCTCACCGGCCTGCTTGTCGTACGCCACGGTGCGGGTCAGTGAGTCGGCCGCCTTCGATGCCGCCTTCGCCGCGTCGGCGGCGTACCCGAGGGCGTCCTTGGAGTAGGTGCGGGCGTCGGACGCGTACTGGGCCGCGTTGGCCGCGTGCTGGTACGCCTCCTTCGCGTCGCCCTTGGCCTGGTCGGCGAGGTCCTTGGCCGCCTGGGCCTCGGCTGCCGCGTTCTTGGCGTGCGCGTCGGCGACGGCCTGCTGCTGGTCGGCGATCGTCTTGGACGCCTGCCCGGTCAGCACGACCAGGCCGGCCGCCGAGTCGGTGTCCACGTAGGCCGAACCGAGCTGGATCGCGTCGTTGGCGGGGGCGGCGACCTGCTTCGCGGCCTTGCTCGCGTCGACCGCCGCTTGGGCGGTGACGTGGGCGAACCCGGCGGCCTTGGCTGCGGCGGCGAGTGCCTTGCCGGCCTCCGTGCTGGCCGCGTCCGCCTGGGTCTTGGCGTCCTTGGCGTGCTGCTCGGCCTCGTCGGCGAGCTTGACCGCCGTCTTGGCTTCGGCGGAGGCGTCCTGGGACGCCTTGATGGCGTCGGCGACCGCGCTGGTCGCGGTCTTCACCGCCGCGTCCGCCTTCAGCTTGTCCGCCTGGGCGGCGTCGGCGTCGGAACGGGCGCGTTTGGCGGCCGCCTCCGCGCGGGTGGCAGCGGCGTCGGCGTCGGCCGCCGCCTGGGTGGCCGCGTCGGCCTCCGAGCGGGCCTTCTTCGCCGCCGCTTCCGCGTCGTCGGCGGCCTTGTCGGCGTCGTTCGCCGCCGCGCGGGCGGCGTCGGCCGCGTCATCGGAGTCGAGGGAGTCGGCGTAGGCGTCCTTGGCGTCGGCCTTGGCGCGCGCGGCGTCGGCCTTCTGCTCGGCGTCCCACGCGTCGTCGCGCATGTCCTTGGCGTGGTCCTTGGCCTTGACCGCGTCGTCCCGCCGGTCCTCGGCGGTCTTCTCGGCGGCCTCCGCCTTGTCCTTGGCGTCCTTGGCCTTGGTCGCATCGGACTCGGCGTTCTTGCGGTGCTCGGCGGCCTCGGCCCGCTTGGCGGCGGCGTTCTCCTTCTCCGCCTTGGCCGTCTTCTCCTCGGCCTCCGCCGCGAGCCGCTTGGCGTGCGCGTCGGCCGCGGCCGCCTTCGCGTCGCCCTCCGCCTTCAGCGCGTCGGAGAGCTTGGCCTCCGCGGTCTCCTTGTCCTTCTTGGCGTTGTCCCGGTGCACCTTCGCCGCGTCCGCGGCCGCCTTCGCCTGCAACTCGGCTGTCTTCGCGGCCTCCTTGCGGAACTCCGCCTTCGCCTGCGCGGCCTGCGCCAACGCGCGCTGCGCGATGGTCTCACTGTCACCGGCGGAAGCCCGGGTGGCCGCCTCGGCGGTCTCACCGGCCTTCACCAGCGCCTGCAGCGCGGCAACGGCCCCCTTGGTGACCTGCGCCTTCTGCTGACCCACCAGCAGACCACGACCCCGGGGCGCGCCCGCCGTGTCCGCGATGCCGTAGGCGGCTTGCACGGCCGTGTCGGAGGTGGTGGCGGCCTTCTGCGCGACGGCGAGCTGCGCCTTGAGCTCGGCCAGCTGCTTCTTCGCACCGGCCTGGGCGGCGGCGACACCGGCCTTCGCCTTGTCGAACTGTGCCTTGTCCGGGTAGTCGAGCTTGTCCGTGCCGTCATGGCCGGTCGGCTTGATGTCGAACTGCTGCGCGTCAGTGCCGTTGCACGTGTACAGCTTGGCGTCGTTGCCGTTGTCGAAGGTGTGCAGGTCCAGGCACTTGCCGGTCCCCGTGTTCTTCAGACTTGTGCCGCCCCGCAGCTCGGACGCCCATATCTGCGACGGGGAGTCCTTGCACGACGAGATCTGGATCTTCGTGCCGTTCGCCGCGTTGTTCCCGGCCACGTCGAGGCACTTGAAGGCGTTGACGTTCTGCAGGTGAAGGCTGTCCTCGCTGCCGTAGAGCACCCACTTCTGCGCCGCGGAGCCGTTGCAGGTGTAGACCTGGACCGGCGTGCCGTTGTCCTTCTTGCCGCCCTGGACGTCGAGGCACTTGCCCTTCGCGGCGTGCACCTCGATGACGGTGGGGCTGTCGCCGACCCAGCCGAGGCCGCCAGGCAGCCAGTAGTCCTGCCAGCGCGTCAGGTGGTCGGCGACCCAGGAGTGACCCAGCATGTCGCTGAGGGCCTTCGCGCCCTTGGAGAGGGCGTTGACGGCGTTCTCGTTCGCGTCGAGGATCTGATTGCGCTGGGTGGCCTGGGAGGCGACCTCCTGCTGCCACTCGCCGGCCGCGGTGGCGGTGACGTCGCCCAGCACGTCGTCCGGGTCGAGCGGGTCACGCCAACCGCACGCGGCGAACCGGGACTTCACGTCCTCCACGGCGATGCGGTACTCCGGCGTGCCCGGCCGCGGTGCGCTGCGCGGGAAACCTCCGGAGGAGAGGAAGAGGCGGGCGTCGTCGGCTCCCGCGTTCCTGGCCGGGCCACCGTGCATCCACTGGAAGGCGTCGCGCTCGGCGAGCGCACGGTTCCACTCGGCCTGCGTCGTACCGGCCGGGTCCGGGTCCTTGCCGTACAGCGGGCCGCCCAGACCGTCGACGGCCTTGAGGGTCTTGTCGTCGGCCTCCGGGGTGGAGTCCTGGTAGAAGTCGTCGTCCTTCTGCCAGAACCGATCGGCGACCCACTTGCTCAAACCGGTCTGGTTGTAGAAGCTCTGCTCACCGTCGGGCGGCCAGTGGAAGTCGGTGACGGTGAACCCGCCGGGAGTCGACAGGCCGTCCAACGGTTTGGCCCACGCGCTGCGCTGAGCGGCGAGATCGTCCGCCTGCTTGCTCGCGGCGTCCCGGTCCTTCTTGTACGCGACGGCGAGCGGGGTCTGCTCCCAGTTCTTCCGATCGGCCAAGGCGTGGAGCTTGTCCGGCGGCTGGTTGAGGCCGTCCTGGGCGGTCGTGGCCATCGACGGGCCACCGAGCCGCAGGACTTCGGCCATCAGGCACTGGTCCTGACGCAGTTGCTCGGCGGCGGTGTCCTCGTACCAGGGATAGGAGTCGGCCGCCGGCTCGGCGCCCAGGCGGGTCGGACCGGGCTGCACGGCGATACCGGCCAGGACGGCCAGGGTGGCCACGGAGGTGACGGCGGAGGTCAGTTTTCCTGCTCTTCGTGTTCCGGGCATGCGGAACCACGGTTTGGGGTGCAACGAAGCATCCCTTTCTGCGTCTCTGGGGGGCGTGGGCCGGAAGGACGGCCGAAGAGCAGGGGTGGCATGGCTGCCTGATGGTCGATCAGCGGCTGGTCAGGCGCGTCGACCTCAGGCATGCGTATGGCCGATTCGACGGCATGGCGATGCGGCCCCTCCCCCGTGAGCGACGGCGGTTCCCCCGGTCGCTTACTGATGCGCGCGCAAGTCGCGGAATGGTCAGGTTCCCTCGCGCGGCTCACACCCTACGAAATCACCTCCTGTTCGTACAGACGTTCCAGGCGAGGTGAGGAGCCCTGGCCGGAACCTCCCGCCCTCCGACCACTGACCCCTCACACCCGACTCCCGCCCAACCCCACGGCGATTCGACACACAACGCCCACACAACAAAGACACACAACCCGCGCCCAAGCACACAGATTTGGCTGGTTTTCGCCTGTGCCGCGGTGACAGCCCGGATCGGGACCGAGTCAAAGCCCTGACCATCCCACCCCCGACACACCGGGCCACAGCCTGCGCACCCAAGTACACGCGCAAACGGCTGTGGCCGGTCACTGCTCGGGAGTCAGCGCAGCATGCCGCTTCCCGTGTCGGACACCGCCGGAAGGGCCGCCATGCTCGGCCGCCAAATGGGTGAGTCCCGCGCGGCCGCACTCGTCCTGAAGCTCGTCCCGGCCGTGCCTGCCCGTTCCACCCTGTGGCGACCATCCGCGCAGCGTCCCGAACCGCTCAGTCGCCTATCAACCGGGCAAATCCGAGAGGGCGACGGAGTCCTCCCCCCTCCGACTCATAGCGGAATCCGTTCGGCGAATGGCTGCCGTCGGGCGCACTCCGGCAGTGGTGTCGACTGACGCATGGAGAACGGCGGCCTGAAGCCGGACCATCTTCAGGAGATCTGCGGTCAGATCGGTCGAGGTCGCCGTGCAGGTGACCGACTCCCGGCCCCTTAGGTGCACCACTTGAGGTGGGCGGCCGGCTGGTCGTTCCGCTGCGGAGCGCGGCATGACACGCACCGTCGCCTTCGTCCGCGACGCCCAGCGCCTGAGCAGTGACGGCTTCGAGTTGTGCGGCTTCGTCCCCCTCCAGGGCGTGGCGAGAACCGCATGCGCGTCGTCCTCCGCACAGCAGCTCCCACCACGACACCAGCGCCCTGAGCCTTACTCGGGTGAAGGTGAGTATGGGTGCTCATGTGGGCAGTGCTCAGCTCCCTGCATGGTGCGTGCATGCGATCGATCTCCCTCTCTAAGCCCTTTCTGGTGGCCGCGCTCGGCTGCGTGATTCTGTCCGGCTGCGGCACTCGGAACGCCGCCACCGGTCAGCCCCCCGCAGGCAGCGACCGTGCCGGCGACCACGCCGCCGGGTGCTGCGCGCCACGATCCGCAGATGCGGTTCCTCGAGCTGATCACCCGCGTCACGCGGGGCTGCGCCCCGGACGCCCCTGACAACTCGGGTGATGATGTCGCGCCCGAGCCAGAGGATCTGCCCGGTCGGGAGGGAGCGCCCTCACCGGAATACGGGCCGGGCGAGATTCCACCGGGTGATCCGAACGTCACCGGCGACCTACCGGTTCCCCTTCCTTCGGATCTTCCCCAGCCGCCGCAGTCGCCCCCTGCCTCCGCCGATCCCGAGCCGCTCAAGGAAGTGCCGCTGACCGGCATCGACGAGTGCAGCGGCAACGAGCACGCACAGCGCATCAGGGACGCGTTCAAGAACACGAAGACGACCAGCTATCAGGCGATGCACAGGAAACTGACGGGTTTGGACTACCCGGCATCGCGGATTCACCGGATGCCGAACCATGCAGGTGCGCCGCGGGCACGGCTCGACCTGCGCTTCATGGGCGGCAACTTGGCTTTGGAGGTCACCGGCACCAGCAGCGGGATGAACGTCGAAGTGTTCGGGGTCCCGGAAACGGAGGACGTGAAAGTGACCGACGTGAACCGGGAAGTCCTATGAGCCCCGGCATACCGCATGCACAGCCACGCAGGCCCAAAGCTCACGATTTCCGCTCATTGGCCGGGGCGCCAGCGACGACTCGCGGTGCCGCAGCTGACGGTCCACAGGGTGCGGTCGACGGCGGGCCGGCCGAGGCTGATGCTGCTCAACGAGGCGCGCCAGACAAACGGAGGACACCTCCGGCGCCATAACTCTAGCGCCGAGCGCACACTTCGCGTACGAACCGCGTGCACATCGCGTCCCCGCTTCGGTCTCCCGGCACGCCTCGTACCCGCCCCGCCCCCTCAGCCGCCCCTCACC
>NZ_JAJSZC010000051.1:0-38975 GCF_036815105.1 Streptomyces sp. IBSBF 3136 | reverse complement strand
GCCTCAGAGTCCCGCATACGTTGGCGGCCCCTCATCCGCCAGCACCCCCTGCGCCAGCAGCCCCCACCCGTCAGCTGCTCCCCATCCGTCAGCGGCCCCTGATCCGCCAGGGGCCCCGCACCCGTCAACGAGCCCGCATTGGTCAGCGCCCCCCGCCCGCCGGCGGAGCCGTTCCGTTCAGCGGCTGCCGTCGAGGATCACGCGGGCGACCAGCGCCGGGTCGTCGTTCATCGGACAGTGGCCGCAGCCGGGCAGGCGTACCAGCCGGGCGTGCGGGATGATCGTCTTGGCGCGGACGCCCTGGCGGCGTACCAGGAGCCGGTCCCGGGTGCCCCAGGCGACGGTGACCGGCAGGCCCGACAGCTCGTCGGTGAACCGGACGGTGGTGCCGGCCCGCAGGGTCGCGTCGAAGCCGGTGGCCCCCGCGAGCGCGAGCGTCTCGGCGACCACGGCGTCGGGTGAACGGCGTCCGGGACGGCCGTAGATGGTGCTGGTGAGCGCGGTGCGTCCGGCCGCGGTCCGCGACAGCCGCTCCACCAGCGGCAGCGGCAGGCGCTGGGCGATGCCGCGCATGGTGAGCAGCATCGTGAAGGCGTACCGCCGCTCGGCCTCCGTCCAGAAACCGGCCGGGGACAGGGCCGTGACGGACCGTACGAGCTTCTCGCGTCCCAGTTCCAGGGCCAGCAGGCCGCCCAGCGAGTTCCCGGCCACGTGCGGGCGGTCCAGGTCCAGGGCCTCGAACAGCGCGCCGAGCACGGAGTTGGTCGTCGGGAGGTCGTAGGCGAGGCCGCCCGGCAGGCCCGGGGAGGCACCGAAGCCCGGCAGGTCCACGGCGATGACCTCGCGCTCGGTCGCCAGGATGTCCACCACCGGGTCCCAGGCCTGCCGGTGGTGGCCGATGCCGTGCAGCAGGACCAGCGGGGCGCCGCGTCCCACGCGCGCGTAGGAGACGGTCACGTCCTTCGGGCCGTGCGTGGTGGGGACCTTGAAGGAGACGGTGGCGGACATGGGGGTGCTCCTCGTCTGGGCTGCTGACGGACGCCGTAGACAGCTTGTCAGCAATTGCTACCGACGGGTAGCCCCTTGTCGCCGCGCGGACGGGCCGAACCCGCTCAGTCCCTCCGGCGCACCTCGAAGTTGAAATCCGCGTGCCCGAACTTCCGGAAGAGGTCGAGCCACAGCGGCAGCAGCATCTCCATGGCCCGCGCCGACCGGATGCCGCCCAGGTCCAGCACCCGGTCGGCCGGCCAGCCGAACTCCCCGAGCAGCTCGACGACCTGCCGCTTGGCGCCGGGATCGGCGCCGCACACGAACAGCACGTGATCACCCGGCACCCGCCCCGGGTCCACCATCACCCGGCAGTTGACGGTGTTCAGCGCCTTCACCACCCGGGCCTGCGGGAAGGCCCGCTGGATCCGCTCGCCCACGCTGTCCGACTCCACCGGGTCCAGCCGGGGCCGGCCCTCCTCGAAGTCCAGCGGATTGGAGACATCGAGCACGAGCTTGCCGTCCAGGTGCTCCGCCCCGGCCGCCCGCAGGGCGTCGAGCGCCACCTGCCCGCCCACCGCGTTCACCACGACGTCGGCGGCCTCGGCGGCGTCGGCGAACGTGCCCGCGTGCGCCCGGCCGCCCGCCGCCGTGGCCCACTCCACCGCTACCGGGTTGTCCTTCGACCGTGACCCGAGGGTCACCTCGTACCCCAGCTCCACCAGCCGGCCGGCCAGTGTGCGGCCCACCTCGCCCGTGCCCAGCACCGCATAGCGCATCGGTCACCTCCCGGACCCCGGCCGCCGGCCACCGGCGGTCCGCGGACATTGTGGGCCCGGCCGGTCCCCGACGGGCCGATTCTCCCTGGACACCGGCGGGTGTGTCGGCTGGGATGGGCCGGTGAGCGCAGACACCGTCACCGACGTCTTCGAGGAACACCGGCCCTTTCTCATGGGAGTCGCCTACCGCATGCTCGGCCGCGTCGCCGACGCCGAGGACGTGGTCCAGGACGCCTGGCTGCGCTGGTCACGCGCCGACCGCGCGGAGATCCGCGAACCGCGCGGCTACCTCGTGCGCGTCACCACCAGGCTGGCCATCGACCGGCTGCGCCAGGTGAAGGCGCGCAGCGAGGCGTACGTCGGCCCGTGGCTGCCCGAGCCGTACGTCACCGAGTTCGGCGACACCGTCGCGGACACCGCGGAGCGCGCCCTGCTCGCCGACTCCGTCTCCCTCGCCGTGCTGGTCGTCCTGGAGTCCCTGTCCCCGCTGGAACGCGCCGTCTTCGTCCTCAGGGAGGCGTTCGGCTACCCGTACGCCGAGATCGCCGCGCTGCTCGACCGCGGTGAGGCGGCGGTGCGCCAGCTCGCCGGGCGGGCCCGCCGGCACGTCGAGGAGCGGCGGCCGCGCTACGACGTCGACCCGGTCCAACGGCGGGACCTGACCGAACGGTTCCTCGCGGCCGCGGCCGGGGGCGACCTCCAGGCGCTCCTGTCGCTGCTCGCCCCCGAGGCACGGCTCGTCGCCGACAGCGGCGGCAAGGCCAAGGCGCCGGTGCGCGTCCTGCGCTCCGCCGACAAGGTGGGCCGCTTCCTGGCCGGCGTGGCCGCCAAGAACATGGCCGATCTGTCCGTCCGGCTCGTGGAGGTCAACGGCGGTCCCGCGGTGCTCACCCTGGTCGGGGGCAAGCCCGACACCGTCTTCCAGCTGGACATCTCCGACGGCGTGATCACCACCGTGTACGTCCTGCGCAACCCCGACAGGATGGGCTCCCTGGCCGGTAGCTGAGACGCGCGCCGAGCCTCCCGCCACCGCGGGCCCCCGTCGCGAGACGGGGGCTTCGCCGTCATGTCATCCGTGCGGCGGCGTGCGAACGCCTCATGAACGCTCCGCGGCGCCGCGCCCGTGCGCCGCCCCGGGGATCGAGGATTGGTCTTGACCAAGGGTTACGGCCGCCTTATGGTCGCAGATAAGTGCAACAACCTTTAATAAACAAGGGCGCTAAAAACCGCCGGACCACGGCTCTTGCGGAGGACAGGGTGGGGACCACGCAGCTGGAATCGGTGCCGGAACCGAAGTACTGGCATCTCAAGACCGTGCTCAGTGAGGCACTGGACTCCGAGTTCTCGGTCGGTGAGATCCTGCCCAACGAGCGCGACCTCGCGGCCCGCTTCGGCGTGGCCCGCGCGACGCTCCGCCAGGCGCTCGAACAGCTGGAGCTCGAGGGCCGGCTGCAGCGCCGCCGCGGTGTCGGCACGACCGTCGCGCCCCCGCGTGTCGGCGTGGCCGTCGGCACCGAGCAACACGACTGGCCGGGCGCCGGCGGTGACGCCTGGCAGCCCGTCGACTGCGTCCAGTCCGTGCCGCCCGCCGCCGTCGCCACGGCCCTGGAGATCCCTTCCGGCGAAGCCGTGCACATCGTGCGCCGCTCCCGGATGTCCCACGGCCAGCTCGTCGCCACCGAGCTGCTGCACATCCCGGCCGCCTCGGTGCCCGACCTCACCGCGATCGACGCCCCGTCCGGCCCGGCACGCGCGCGTGCGGTGCTGCGGGAACTGCAGCGCCTGGAGCTGGAGGGCCAGGACCGCGCCGTGGAGCTGGGCTCGGCCCGGGCGGACGACGCCAAGGACCTCGACCGCCTGCCCGGCGCGCCGGTCCTGGTGGTCACCACCCGGTTCTTCGCCGAGGGCCGCACCGCCGCGCTCTCCGTCGCCACCTACCGTGCCGACACCTGCCGGCTCACCTTCGGCGACTCGCCCGGCGTCGAGATACACCACGACCCAGGCCAGCAGGCCTCCTGAGCCATCGCACCACCCACCGCGCCCCGGAACTCCACCGGGGCGCGAGACGTTCGAGGAGTGTGCCGCCCGCCTCCCGGTCACGGCGGGGCGAACGCCCACTCCCTCAGCGGCGCGCCGTCACCGTTCCCTCCACCGCGAACAGCTGTTCCTCGACGTGGTCCAGGGCCAGGCGCAGCGCGCCCGTGGCCACGGCCGCCTCGCCGAGTACCGACAGCGCCACGCGGGGCGGGCGCAGGCAGTAGCGGGCCAGTTCGCGGCGCAGGGGATCGAGTACGCCGTCCAGGCCGGCCGCCCAGCCGCCGATCACGACCAACTCCGGGTCCAGGGCCAACACCAGCGCGGCCACGTCGTGCACGAGCCGCTGGAGGAACCGCTCCACGGCCGCCGTCGCCCGCCGGTCGCCCTTCCGGGCCAGCGCGAACACCTCGGCCACCGCCTGCTCGTCCAGGGGATGCAGAGGCTCGTCGGTGGTGGACAGCAGCGTCTCCGGGGTCGCCTCCCGGCCCAGCAGGTGCAGCGCGCCGATCTCCCCGGCCGCGCCCCCGTACCCCCGGTGCAGCCGCCCGCCGATCAGCGAACCCGCGCCCGGGCTGAGCCCGGCGAGGACCATCACCACGTCGTCCGTCTCCGTCGCGGCGCCCTTCCAGTGCTCGGCGACGGCCGCCGCGTTGGCGTCGTTCTCCACCAGCACCGGGCACTTGAAGGAGCGGCTGAGCCGTTCCCCGAGCGGCAGACCGGTCCACTGCGGCAGCGCCGTGCTCAGCCGTACCGTCCCGTCGGCCTCCACGATGCCCGGCGTGCCCACGCCCACCGCCCGCAGCGAGCCGCGCGGCACCCCGGCCCGGCGCAGCAGCTCGGCGACCGCGCCGCGCAGCCGGTCGAGCCGCTCGTCCGCCGGGGCCGTCTCGTCGACCTCCTTGGCCTGCGCGCCGAGCACCCGCCCGTCCAGGTCCGACAGCAGCGCGGCGACCCGGTGGGGGCCGATCTCCAGGCCCAGCAGATGCCCGGCCTCGGCCCGGAACCGGTACCGGCGGGCCGGCCGCCCCTGCCGGCGTGCGGTGCCCTCCTCGGCGGCCTTCTCGACCACGAGCCCGGCCTCGATGAGCCCCTCCACGACCCCCTCGACCGTCGGCCGGGACAGTCCCGTGACCCGGGTGACCTCGGTGAGGGTCGCGCAGTCCGTCGCGCGCAGCGCGTGCAGCACCACCGCGGAATTGATCCTTCGCAGCAGCGAGGGATCGCCGCCGGTCAGCTGCCCCACGGTCCGTCCTCCCAGCTCGCGCGCGTGTTGGGCGGATCGTACTCGGCCCGGCGCACCCCGGCGAGTGCCGGGCCACCCGAGCCGGGGACCGGCCCGGGCACCGGTCCCGCGTCAGCCCGGCGTGACGAACCCCGACTCGTAGGCGGCGATCACCGCCTGGGTGCGGTCACGCGCGCCGAGTTTGGCCAGTACGGCACTCACGTGCGACTTCACCGTCTCCGTACCGACGACGAGCCGGGCGGCCACCTCCGCGTTCGACAGACCGCGTGCCATCAGCCGCAGCACGTCCGCCTCGCGGTCCGTGAGGCCGGCCTCCGAAAGCCGGGTGCGGGGCGGGTGGTTGTCGCCGTACCGGGCCGCGAGCCGCCGCACGGAGGCGGGGAACAGCAGCGACTCGCCCTCCGCCACCAGCCGTACCGCGTGGACGATCTCGGCCGGCCGGGCCCGCTTCAGCAGGAATCCGTCGGCTCCCGCGCGCAGCGCCTCGTACACGTACTCGTCCTCCTCGAAGGTCGTCACCACGAGGATGCGGGGCGGGGAGTCGACCGTGCGCAGCACCGCGCGCGTGGCCTCGATCCCGTCCATCAGCGGCATGCGGACATCCATCGCGACGACGTCCGGGCGGAGTTGACGCACCAGCGGGATGACCGCCGCCCCGTCGGCCGCCTCGCCCACGACCTCGATGTCGGGCTGCGCCTCCAGCACGGCGCGCAGACCCGCGCGGACCAGTGGCTCGTCGTCCACGAGCAGTACGGTGACCGGCATCCGGCCAGCCTAGAGGGTCAGCCGAGCGGCAGTTCCGCGCGCACCCGCCAGTCCCCTTCGCACGGCCCCGTGCGCGCGTCGCCCCCGAGCAGGGCGGCCCGCTCGCGTATGCCGCGCAGCCCGCTGCCCCGCCCCGGCACGGGTACCGCGGACCCCAGCGGATTGCGGACGTCCAGGACGAGCGTGCCGTCGGCGACGGCCACCCTGACCCGCACGGGGACCGCTCCCGCGTGCCGCAGCACGTTGGTCAGCGCCTCCTGGAGGATGCGGTACCCCTCGCGCGAGACCGGCCCCGGCACCGCCGCCACGGGTCCGCTCACCTCCGCGTCGATCTCGGCGCCCGAGGCGCGCGCCGAGACCAGCAGCCGGTCGGCGTCGGCCAGCGTGGGCCGCGAGCTCGCCGGCCGCTCGGACTCGCGCAGTACCCCGAGCACCCGCTCCAGGTCCTCCAGGGCGGCCCGGCCCGTCTCCTCGATGGCCGCCAGGGCCCGTCCGGTGAACTCGGGATCGCCCGCCGCCCGGGCCGCGCCCGCCTGCACCACCGCCACCGTCAGGGCGTGCCCGATGGAGTCGTGCAACTCGCGTGCGATGCGGGTGCGTTCCAGCAGCTGCTCGGTGCGCTCCTCCAGGGCGGCCAGCCGCTCCGCGGCGGACGGCCCGAGGAGCCGGCGGGCGAGCGCGGTGGCCAGCACGCCGAGGCCCACCACCAGCCCGTACAGGGCGAGCAGCGGCAGCGGGGCGAGCAGCCCGTACGCCCGGTGCGGCCGCGCCCAGCCCAGCAGCGGGGAGGTGGGGACGGTGTACCCGCACGCGAGCCGGACCAGTTCGTAGGTGAGGATCGGCGACCACACCGAGGCGAAGGTCGTCGGAACCGCGAGGAGCATCCGCAGCTCCAGCCACAGCACCGTGCGCCCCCGGTCACGCCAACTCGTCGACGGGGTGACCGAGATGCCCGTCCCGTCCGTCCCGGGCGTCAGCAGCAGACGGGCCTGGACGCCCTCGCCCACCCGCACGGCGGGCACCAGCCCGACCGGGACGAGGAGGAGCGCGGGCACCCAGGGCTTCGACATGTCGATGAACAGCCACACGCTCTCGATCAGCATGGGCACCCACAGATGCAGCAGGCGCGTGTACGTCGTCCCGCGCAGCAGCGGGCGCAGGAGGCGGGCCATGCGCACATCGTCGCAGGCGGCGGTGACGGCCGGCCTCCCCCGCGGGAGGGAGACGGTCTGCACCGGCGGGGGAGGAGCCGGGCGGCGCGTCCGGCCAGGCTGGAGCCATGACCAGCATCGACGTACGAGACCTCACCAAGGAGTTCGGCGGCCGGCGGGCCGTGGACCGGCTCGGCTTCAGCGTCCGCCCCGGTCGCGTCACCGGCTTCCTCGGGCCCAACGGCGCCGGCAAGTCCACCACCATGCGGCTCGTCCTCGGCCTCGACCGGCCGACCTCCGGCACTGCCACCATCGGCGGGCGGGCCTACGCCGAACTCCGTGAACCCCTGCGCCGGGTGGGGGCCCTGCTGGACGCCCGGGCGGCGCACGGCTCCCGTACGGCGCACGCCCATCTGCGCGCCCTGGCGGTCGCCAACCGCATCCCGGACCGCCGGGTCGACGCCGTGCTGGAGGAGTCCGGACTCGCCCCGGTGGCCGGGCGCCGGGTGCGGACGTACTCGCTCGGCATGCGCCAGCGGCTCGGCATCGCGGCGGCACTCCTCGGCGACCCCGAGGTGGTCCTCCTCGACGAACCCGCCAACGGCCTCGACCCCGAGGGCATCGTCTGGATCCGCTCCCTGCTGCGCCGGCTCGCGGGGGAGGGCCGTACCGTCCTGGTCTCCAGCCACCTGATGAACGAGACCGCCGCCTTCGCCGACCACCTGGTGATCCTCGGCCGCGGCCGGCTCCTCGCGGACACCCCGGTCCAGGAGTTCATCCACGCGCGCGTGCGGCCCACGGTGCGGGTCCGCGGCACCGACGCCACCGCGCTGGGTGAACTGCTCGCCCGCCAGGGCCACGACGCCTCCCGGGCCGCCGACGGCACCTGGACCGTGCGCCACGCGCGCGTGGACGACATCGGCCGCCTCCTGGCGGAGGCGGGCGTCCCCGTCCTGGAACTGGCCGCCCAGGAAGCCACCCTGGAAGAGGCCTACTTCGACCTGACCGCCACGGAAGCCGAGTTCACCGCCCAGCCCCAGGAGGCCTGACCATGTCGTCGTTCACCCCCGCTCTGCACGCCGAATGGATCAAGGTCCGGACACTGCCCTCGCTCGTCGGCGGACTCGCCGCGATCCCGGTGGTCACCACCGCGTTCTCGGCGCTCGCCGCCACCGACGCCGACGGCACGGACCCGTTGTTCTCGGTGTTCTTCGGCATCAGCTTCGGCCAGATCGCCGCGATCGCCTTCGGTACGACCGCTCTGTCCGCCGAGTTCCGGGGCGGCGCGCTGCGGCTGTCCCTGGCGGCCGTGCCCGACCGGCGGCGCTGGTTCGCGGCCAAGGCGACTGCGATCGCGCTGCCCGTGCTCGCCGTCGGCTGGTTCACCGGGCTGCTCACACTGCTGGTGGGCAAGGCCGTGCTAGGCGCCTCGGGGCCCGGCTGGGCCGAGGGCCTGCGCGGCGCCGTCGGCTGCGGCCTGCACCTCACGCTGATGGCCCTGTTCGCCGCCGGGGTCACGGCCGTGCTGCGCAGCGGTGTCGCGACCCTCTCCGTGCTGATCCCGTTCCTGCTGATCGTGTCCTTCGTCATCGGCGACATGTCCTCGGGCGTCGCCGACCTGCTGCCCGACCGAGCCGGCCAAGTGGTCCTGCACAGCACCTGGGACGGCGGCCTCGGCCCCTGGACCGGGCTCGCGGTGACCGCGCTGTGGGCGGCGGCCGCGCTGCTCGCCGGGCTGTGGAGCGTGCGGCGCAGGGACGCCTGACGGCACGCCAATTGTCAGTGGCGGCCGCTTTACTGGATCACATGGACATCGCGAAGTGCCTGACCCTCATAGACGTGCTGTGCGCCCGGGAGTTCCCGAGGGCGCACAGCACGTCGGAGCACGGCGAGAGCGGACCCGGCTATCACATAGCCGCCTTACGGACCAGCGGTGGCTTCTGGGACGACGACGGCACGGAACGGGAGGAGACGGCGGCCCAGTACGAGGCCGACCGGGACGGTCTGGCGGAGCGGCTGACGGAGCGTTGGGGACCCGCCCACCGCTTCAGCCTGCACGGTGTCCTCGGGCGGGCGATGGAGGGCGAGGACGTGGGCGAGCCGTGGGCCGGCCTCAGCGAGCACGTGCCTGACCTCCACCTGTGGGAGGCGGCGGACTCGGGCCGGTGGGTCGCCCTCGGCGTGTCCCACTGGGGCCGGGAGCTGCCCCTTCAGCTGCTCGGCGTGGTGACGGACACCGATCCGCCCTGATCCGCCGCGCCCGCCGCTTCCCGCAGCCGCGCGAACTCCTCGGCCATCGTCGCCGTCGTCCAGTGCGCGTTCAGCCCGCTGGGATTGGGCAGCACCCACACCCGGGCGTCCCCGACCGTCCGTTCCTGCGGACCCACCCGAGCCCCGCGGTCCCCGAAGGCGGCCCGGTACGCGGTCACCCCGACCACGGCCAGCCACCTCGGCCGCCACCGCGACACCTTGGCCGTCAGCAGCCGCCCGCCCTCGACGTACTCCTCGGCGCTCAGCTCGTCGGCCCGCGCGGTCGCCCGCGCCACCACGTTCGTGATCCCCAGCCCGTACGTCAGCAGCTCTCGCTGCTCGGCGGGCTTCAGCAGCCTCGGCGTGAAGCCGGACAGGTGCAGCACCGGCCAGAAACGGTTGCCGGGGCGGGCGAAGTGATGGCCCGTGGCCGCCGTCATCAGGCCCGGGTTGATCCCGCAGAACAGCACCTGGAGACCGTCCGCGACCACGTCCGGGACGAGGCGGTCGCGGGCGGCCTCCAGTTCCGCCTGGGTGAACCGGGTCAGAGGATCGCTCCCGGGGTGTAGCCGGCGGCCTCCGGGTGCTGCTTGACGATCTCGTCGATCCGGCCGACGACGACACCGACCTGAGCGGCGGCGGCGCCGGTGAAGGACAGCTTGTCGGCCATCAGGGCCGTCAGCTGCTTGCGGTCGAGCGGCAGCCGCTCGTCGGCGGCGAGCTTGTCCAGCAGGTCGTTGCGCTCGGCGCCCTGCTCGCGCATGGCCAGCGCGGTGGCGACGGCGTTCTCCTTGATCGCCTCGTGCGCGACCTCGCGGCCGACGCCGGCCCGCACGGCGCCCATGAGTACCTTGGTGGTGGCGAGGAACGGCAGGTAGCGGTCCAGCTCACGGGCGACGACGGCCGGGAAGGCGCCGAACTCGTCGAGGACCGTCAGGAACGTCTCCAGCAGGCCGTCGAGCGCGAAGAACGCGTCCGGCAGCGCGACCCGGCGCACCACCGAGCAGGACACGTCGCCCTCGTTCCACTGGTCGCCCGCCAGCTCGCCGGTCATCGACGCGTAGCCGCGCAGGATGACCATCAGGCCGTTGACGCGCTCGCAGGAGCGGGTGTTCATCTTGTGCGGCATCGCCGAGGAACCGACCTGGCCCGGCTTGAAGCCCTCGGTGACCAGCTCGTGCCCGGCCATCAGCCGGACCGTCTTGGCCAGCGACGACGGCGCCGCCGCGAGCTGCACCAGGGCGGTGACGACCTCGTAGTCCAGCGAGCGCGGGTAGACCTGGCCGACCGAGGTGAACGCCTGCGAGAAGCCCAGGTGCCGGGCGATCCGGTCCTCCAGCTCGGCGAGCTTCGCCGCGTCGCCGCCGAGCAGGTCCAGCATGTCCTGCGCGGTGCCGACGGGGCCCTTGATGCCGCGCAGCGGGTAGCGGCCGAGCAGCTCCTCGACCCGGCCGTGGGCCACGAGCAGCTCGTCGGCGGCGGTCGCGAACCGCTTGCCGAGGGTGGTGGCCTGCGCGGCCACGTTGTGCGAGCGGCCGGCCATCACCAGCTCGGCGTACTCGCCCGCCAGCTTGCCCAGCCGTGCCAGGACGGCCACCGTGCGGTCGCGCATCAGCTCCAGGGACAGCCGGATCTGCAGCTGCTCGACGTTCTCGGTGAGGTCGCGGGAGGTCATGCCCTTGTGCACGTGCTCGTGCCCGGCGAGGTCGTTGAACTCCTCGATCCGTGCCTTGACGTCGTGCCGGGTGACCTTCTCGCGCTCGGCGATCGAGGCCAGGTCGACGGTGTCGAGGACACGCTCGTAGTCGGCGAGAGCCGCGTCCGGCACCTCGATGCCGAGGTCCTTCTGGGCCCGCAGCACGGCGAGCCAGAGCTGCCGCTCCAGCTTCACCTTCTGCTCGGGCGACCAGAGCGTGGCGAGCTCGGCGGAGGCGTAGCGTCCGGCGAGGACGTTCGGGATGCGGGGCTTGGCGGGCGCTGAAGTCACGTAGACGGATTCTACTGGCGATTCGTGCAGGCCAGCGCCATGGGGTTGTTCGGCGGAAGCTACGAGACGTGCGCCACGTCTTCCCGGACGGACGGGAGGGCTAGGGCCTGTTGCGAAAGTGGTCCTCTGCCGGGCGACGAGGCCACTTTCGCAACAGGCCCTAGGCCCGCGTCTCGTACGGCAGCAGCTCGGGCCGCTTCGCCGGACGGCCGTCGCCGGAGGAGCGCCCGGTCAGGCGCCGTCCTATCCAGGGCAGCAGGTACTGCCGGGCGAACCGCACGTCCGCCACGCGGCGCGTCGCCCAGCCGGGCGGCGGCGTGTCGGGCATCGGCGTGTGCCACTCGGTGTCCTCGGGCTCGTGGCCGAGCGTCTGCCAGACCGCCTCGGCGACCCGGCGGTGGCCCTCGGCGGTCAGGTGCAGCCGGTCCACGTCCCACACCCGCGGGTCGGCCAGGGACGGCGCCCCGTACAGGTCGACCACCAGGGCGCCGTGCTTCGCCGCCAGCTCGTCGACGACGCCGAACAGCTCCTCCATGCGAGGCCGGAACCGCTCCAGCACCGGCCCCTGGCGGCCCGGGCTGCGCATCAGCACGAGCTGCCGGCACGACGGAGCCAGCCGTTCCACCGCCTCGGTCAGCAGACCGCGCACCCGGCCCATGTCGCACTTGGGGCGCAGGGTGTCGTTGAGCCCGCCGACGAGCGTGATCACGTCGGCGTTCATCGCCGCCGCCACGTCCACCTGCTCGTCGACGATCTGCCCGATCAGCTTCCCGCGCACGGCGAGGTTGGCGTACCTGAACCCGGGGGTGCGGGCGGCCATCCGCGCGGCGAGGAGATCGGCCCAGCCCCGGTAGGAGCCGTCGGGGAGCAGGTCCGACATGCCCTCGGTGAAGGAGTCGCCGACCGCGACCAGGCTGGAGTACGGGGGAGGTGTGGGATTCGTGTGCATGGCGACAGAGATGGTATCCCGGCGGCATACCCGTCGGTCGGTCGGCCTCGATCGCACCAGTGGCGCTCGGCCGGCCCGGGGGCCGGGGGGCCGCCCCCGGCCCCCGGCCGGCGCCCTCAGGCGGGCTGGCCGAACAGCTGCCGCAGCACGTCCTCCATCGTCACCAGGCCGGCCAGCCGCCCGTCCTCGCCGAGGACGGCCGCCAGGTGCGTACGGCTGCCGCGCATGGCGGTGAGCACGTCGTCCAGCGGGGTGGTCTCCCGCACGCGCGCGATGGACCGCATGTCCCGCAGCCGGAACGGCAGGTCTCGGGGCGAGGCGTCCAAGGCGTCCTTGACGTGCAGGTAGCCCACGATCCGGCGGCTCTCGTCGACCACGGGGAAGCGGGAGAAGCCCGACATGGCCGACAGCCGCTCCAGCTGTTCCGGGGTGACGCCCACGCGCGCGTAGACCACCCGCTCCAGCGGCACCACGACGTCCCGCACCGGGCGGCTGCCCAGCTCCAGCGCGTCGTGCAGCCGCTCCTGCGCCCGGTCGTCGATCAGCCCGGCCTCGCTCGCGTCCTTGACGATCTCGGCGAGCTGGGTGTCCGTGAAGGTCGCCGCGACCTCGCCCTTGGCCTCGACCCTGAGCAGCTTCAGCAGCCCGTTCGCGAAGGCGTTGATGGTGAAGATCACCGGCCGCAGCGCCCGGGACAGCGCGACCAGGGGAGGGCCGAGCAGGAGCGCGCTGCGCACCGGCTCGGCGAGCGCGATGTTCTTCGGCACCATCTCGCCCAGGAGCATGTGCAGGTACGTCGCCAGGGTCAGCGCGATCACGAAGGACACGGCGTGGCCCGCGCCCGCGGGCACGCCGAGCGTGTGGAACACCGGCTCCAGCAGGTGCGCGATCGCCGGCTCGGCGACCACGCCAAGGACCAGCGTGCACAGGGTGATGCCCAGCTGGGCGGCGGCCAGCAGGGCGGACACGTGCTCCAGGCCCCACAGCACGCTCCGCGCCCGCCGGTCGCCCTCCTGGGCCAGCGGCTCGATCTGCGATCGGCGCACGGAGATCAGGGCGAACTCCGCGCCCACGAAGAACGCGTTGACGACCAGCGTCGCCAGTCCGATGAGCAGCTGTACGGCGGTCATCGCGCCCCCTCCGTCGTCCCGTCGCTCCGCGTGGCGCCCCGTCCGGTGCCTCGCGCGGCGCCCCGCCCCTCGTCCCGCTCGTCGTCCAGTGGCGCGTGCAGCAGCACCCGGGCCGCCCGCCGGCCCGAGGCGTCCACGACGTCGAGGCGCCAGCCGGCCACCTCGACCACGTCCCCGACCGCGGGTATGCGGCCCAGCTCGGTGGCGACGAGACCGGCCAGGGTCTCGTACGGCCCCTCGGGGACCCGCAGGCCCACGCGCGCGAGCTGGTCCGTACGGGCGGCGCCGTCCGCCGAGTACAGGGCGCGGCCCTCCTCGTCGGCCCCGGCGGGGGCCAGGTCGGGGGTCTCGTGCGGGTCGTGCTCGTCCCGGACCTCGCCGACGACCTCCTCGACGATGTCCTCCAGCGTCGCCACGCCCGCCGTGCCGCCGTACTCGTCGATGACGACGGCCATGGTGCGCTTGCCGGACAGCCGGTCCAGCAGCCGGTCGACGGTCAGGGACTCGGGCACCAGCAGCAGCTCGCGCATCACCTGGGTGACGGAGCGGTTGCGCCGCTCCTCGGCGGGCACCGCCAGCACGTCCTTGATGTGGGCGACGCCGACGACCGAGTCCAGGCTGCCGTGGTAGACCGGGAACCGGGACAGGCCGGTCGCCCGGGTCGCGTTCGCCACGTCCTCGCAGGTGGCCTGGGCGTCGAGGGCGACGACCTGCACGCGCGGGGTCATCACGTTCTCCGCCGTGAGGTCGGCCAGGTTCAGGGTCCGGACGAAGAGCTCGGCGGTGTCCGCCTCCAGGGCGCCCGCCTTGGCGGAGTGCCGGGCGAGGGCCGCCAGCTCCTGGGGCCCGCGCGCGGAGGCCAGCTCCTCGGCGGGCTCTATGCCGATGCGGCGCACACACCGGTTGGCGGTGTTGTTCAGGTGGCTGATGAAGGGGCGGAAGGCGGCGCTGAACCAGCGCTGGGCGCTGCCCACCCGCTTGGCCACGGCCAGCGGCGAGGAGATCGCCCAGTTCTTGGGCACCAGCTCGCCGACGACCATCAGGAACACCGTCGACAGGGCCGTGCCCAGCACCAGCGCCACGGAACTCGCCGCGGTGGGCGTCAGGCCCATCGCGCGGAACGGCCCGGCGAGCAGCTTCGCGATCGACGGCTCGGCGAGCATGCCGACCACCAGGTTGGTGACGGTGATGCCGAGCTGGGCGCCGGAGAGCTGGAAGGTCAGGTTCCGTACGGCCTTCAGGGCGCCGGCGGCCCCGCGCTCGCCGCGCTGGGCGGCCCGCTCCAGCTCACCGCGATCGACCGTGGTCAGCGAGAACTCGGCGGCGACGAAGGCGCCGCAGGCGAGCGAGAGCAGGATCGCCACGAGGAGGAGGAGCACTTCGGTCATCGGGTCACCCCCGTCCCATGGTCGGACAGGGCGGGGTGGATCGCGCGGTGTCGGGGACCGGGAGGATCGCCCATGGGCGGACGCTCACAACCTTTCATGGAGGGCCGAGTGCTCCCTCAATGGTAAAGGATGGGCAAAGAGACCCCGGATGCCGGTCCCCGAGCCCGTCGTGACTCAGTCGGCGAGGGGCTTCACCCAGCGCCGCCACCGCTCCTCCGGCGCGTACCCGGCCGCCCGCCAGGCGTGCTGTGCCCGCTCGTTGCGCACCAGCACCATCGCGTCCCCGCGCCGTCCCCCGAGCCGTACGAACCGCTCCTCGGCCGCGGCCAGCAGCGCCGAGCCGATCCCCTGCCTGCGCAGCTCCGGGAGGACGGCGAGCCGGTACAGGTGGCAGCGCCAGCCGTCGAAACCGGCGATCACCGTGCCGACCAGCTCCCCTTCCCGCTCGGCGAGGATCAGCGCCTCGGGGTCGCGCTCGACCAGCCGCTCCACCCCGGCGCGGTCGTCGCTGATGCTGGTCCCCTCGGCGGCCGTCTTCCAGAAGGCGAGGACGCCGTCGAGGTCGGCGGGCCGGGCGGCACGTATACGCGGTTCCGTCATGCGGGCCACCCCATCACGGGAGACCGCTCGCGCCCGCGAATTCCACCATGCGGACGTGCGGACGGGCCGCGCCCGTACCGCCCGGAACGCGCCCCACGCCGGTGCCGCGCTCCAATGTGTCCCCGCCAACCGGCCCGGCGTGACGCGCCCCGCGCCGGCGCCGCCCGGAACGCGCTCCGCGCCGGTGCCGCCCGGAACGCGCTCCGCGCCGGTGCCGCCCGACGCGCCCCGCGCTGGTGCCGCGCTCCAACGTGTGGCCGCAAACCCGCCCGGCGCGACGAGCCGTCACTCGTGCGCGATGGCCGCGAGCACGTTCATCCGGGACGCCCGCAGCGCCGGCAGCAGGGCCGCCACGATGCCCACGACCGCCGAGCCGATCACGACCACCACGATCGTGCTCCAGGGGATCGCGAGCGCCGTCATGCCCTGCAGGGCCAGCACCCGCTGGACGCACACGCCCCACACCAGCCCGAGACCCAGGCCCAGGACCGCGCCGAACACCGCGATCACCACCGACTCCAGCCGGATCATCCGCCGCAGCTGCCGCCGGCCGAGCCCGATCGCGCGCAGCAGCCCGATCTCCCGGGTGCGCTCCACCACCGACAGCGCCAGCGTGTTGACCACCCCGAGCACCGCGATCACGATCGCCAGGCCCAGCAGCGCGTACACGAGGTAGAGCAGGACCGCGATCTGGTCGTGCACCAGCTTCTTGTAGTCGGCCTGGTCGCGGACCTGGACCTGCGGATAGGACTTCAGCGTCCGCTCCAGCCGCGCGCGCAGCACGTCGGCGCCGGTGCCGGGGGCCCTGTCGACGTAGAGCGCGGCGTCCTGGCCGCCGGGCACGTACTTCTCCACGGCGGCGATGCCGAGGAACAGCCCGCCCTGCGTGCCGAATCCGCCGCTGCCGTCCTGGTCGGTGAGGGCGCCCACCGTCATCCGGGCCGTCCGGCCGCCGGGGAAGCCGACGGTGACGGTGCTGCCCAGGCGTACCCCGTGGTCCCGGGCGAAGGCGGCGTCCATGCCGAGGCCGCCTTCGGCGAGCGCGGCGGCGGTGTTCCCTGCCGCGTAGGCGACATGGGCGACCCGGTCGAGCCCGGTGTCGTACCCGGCCGCCGTCGTGGTCACCCGCTTGCCGTCGGGCAGCCGGACCGCCACCGGTGCGAACCGCTGCCGCACCACGAGCCGTACCCCCTCGGTGCCGCGCACCTTGTCGGTGATCTCCCTGGTGAACGGCATGAAGTTGGCGTTCTGCACGGTGAAGTCGGCGCCCAGCGTCTTGTCGATCTGCCGGTCGAACGACGCGGACATGGAGGCACTGGCCACCGACATCCCGCCGACCAGCGCCAGGCCCACCATCAGCGCGGCCGCGGTGGCCCCGGTGCGGCGCGGATTGCGCAGGGCGTTGCGCTGGCTCATCCGGCCGACCGGACCGAACAGCGCCGGGAAGGCGCCGCCCAGGACCCGGATCACCGGCCGCACCAGCAGCGGCCCCGCGATCACCGTCGCGACCAGCGTCAGGACGACGCCGACGCCCAGCAGGGAGGCGGCCGAGCCGGTCCGCGAGGCCGTCGCACACCCGGCCAGGGCGGCCGCGCCCACCGCTCCCACCAGCGTTCCGGTGATCGCCCGCGCCTTCAACGGCTTGCCCGTACCGGCGACTTCGGCGTCCGCGAGGGCGGCCATCGGCGAGACGCCCGCCGCGCGCCGCGCGGGCAGGTACGCGGCGACGAAGGTGACGCCGACACCGACGGCGTACGCCGCCACGGGCGTGCCCCAGCCGATCACCATCTCCGTGGTCTTCAGGTTCATTCCGAACGCGCTCAGCAGCCGGATCAGCCCGAACGCCAGTCCGATCCCGGCCGCCAGGCCCAGGGTGGAACCGGTGACACCGAGCAGCACCGCCTCCGTGAGCACCGACCGCCGCACCTGCCGCCGGTCGGCGCCCAGCGCCCGCAGCAGGCCGAGCTCGCGCGTGCGCTGGGCGATCAGCATGGAGAAGGTGTTGACGATCAGGAAGACGCCGACCAGCACCGCGATGCCGGCGAAGCCGAGCATCACGTACTTGATGACGTCCAGGAAGCCGCCGAGGTCGGCCGCGGCCGACCTGGCCCGCTCGTCGGCGGTCTTCAGGTCGTACGGGCCGGGGCCGATCGCCTCGCCCACGCGCCGCTTGAGTTCCCGGTCGGTCACGCCCGGGGCGGCGTCCACCGAGATGCCGGTGGCCCGGTCGGCGGAGCCGAGCAGTTCACGGCCCGCCACCGCGGGGTCCAGGAAGACCAGGGCGGAACCGGGGTTGGTGGTCGTGAACGTGGCGATGCCGACCACCCGCACCCGGAACGTGCCGGGCTGGGCCTGCACCGCCAGCGTGTCGCCGATCCGTACGTGCTTCTTGCCGGCGGTGTCCGCGTCGAGGAGCGCCTCGCCCGCACCGTGCGGCGCGTGCCCGGAGGTCAGCTTCACCGGGCTGCGGCGGGTGACGTACCAGGAGGTGGCGATGGTGGGGGCGCCGCTCGTCGGGCCGACGGACCGGTCATGGCGGTCGACCACCACCACGTACGGCACCGAGACGTCCGCGTGGGCCGCCGCGACGCCGTCGACCTTCGCCACCCGGTCCCGCAGGGCCGCGGGGACGGTCCGCACCGCGCCGCTCGGCGCCCGGGACCTCAGGTCCTCCTTCGGTTCGACCGTCACATCGGCGGAGGTCGAGGCGAACAGCCGGTCGAAGGTGCGGGCGACGGTGTCGGAGAAGATCAGGCTGCCCGCGACGAACGCCACGGACAGGACGACGGCCAGCGCGGACAGCGCCAGCCGGCCCTTGTGCGCAAGGAAGCTGCGCAGGGTGGCCTTGAGCACCGGGTCAGTCCTCCCGGGCGCCGGCGTCGCCGCCGAGCCGTCCGCGCACCGCGTCGAAGGCCTTCATGCGTTCGAGCACGGCGTCCGCCGTCGGACGCTCCATCTCGTCCACGATCCGCCCGTCGGCGAGGAAGAGCACCAGGTCGGAGTGGGCGGCGGCGCCCGGGTCATGGGTGACCATGACGACGGTCTGCCCGAGGTCGTCCACGGCGTCGCGCAGGAAGCCCAGCACTTCCAGACCCGCCCGCGAGTCCAGGTTTCCGGTCGGCTCGTCGGCGAAGATGAGCTCGGGACGCGAGGCCAGCGCCCGCGCGCACGCCACGCGTTGCTGCTGACCGCCCGAGAGCTGAGCCGGCCGGTGGGTCAGGCGCCCGCGCAACCCGAGGGTGTCGATGACCTGGTCCAGCCACTTCTCGTCGGGCCTGCGGCCCGCGATGTTCATCGGCAGGGTGATGTTCTCGGCCGCGTTCAGCGTCGGGATGAGGTTGAACGACTGGAACATGAACCCGATCCGGTCCCGCCTGAGCCGGGTCAGCTCACGCTCCTTCAGACCGGTGATCTCCGTGTCGCCGAGCCAGACCTGACCGGCCGACACGTCGTCCAGGCCCGCCAGGCAGTGCATCAGCGTGGACTTGCCCGAACCCGAGGGGCCCATCACGGCGGTGAACCGGCCGCGCGCGATGTCCACGTCCACCGAGTCGAGTGCGAGCACCGTCGTCTCGCCCGAGCCGTAGGCCTTGGTCAGTCCGCGCGCGCGGGCCGCGATCCCGCCGTCCGGTGCCCGCCCCGGCGCGTGCTCCGCAGCTGCTGTGGACAAGACCGCCTCCTGGGTCGTCGACTCCCTCGTCCCGGCCGAGGGTAGTGTGACCCGACCCACACCCGGTATCCCTCGTGGGGCCGAGGACAGGGGCGCGTGTAAGGGGCACCTTTCGGCGGGCTGGGGCTGGGGCTGGGGCTGGGGCTGGGGCTGGTTGAGCGTGTCGGGACGGTGCGGGACCGGCAACCTCCGGCGAGAGCCTGTCAGTCGTCTGCCCAGCGCCGGTCCGCCAGGGGAGCCGGTCGAGCGGGCGCGGCGCTCCCTCGGCGGCACGGTAGTGAGTGACGCCTGAGACACCAACAGGCGCCGCTCATCACCGAGTTGCTCATAGGAGAGCCGTTGCGCGCACGTTCGTTCCTCCTCGTCCTCTGCCTTCTTGTGTGCGGCATCGCGGCCTACGCCGCCGTCGTCCTCCTCGCCCACGCGGTGCCCGAGGCAGAGCTGCGAGAGGCGGCCCGGTGGATGGCCCGCGAGGCCGCCAAGGGCGCGGCCCGTGCGGCGGTCAAGCACTACGCACAGCGCTGGCTGCGAGCGCGGTCCGGCAACTCCACCGGCGACGACCTGCCGCAGCGCTGACCAAGCAGCGGGGCCCGCACCGGGCCCCGTGCCCGGCCAGGAGGCGCGCCAGTGCCTCCCGGCCGGGCCACGTCCGGTCGCAGGCCCGGCCACGAGCACCCGGGCCTCCCGGCCGGCCGGGAGGTGGCCGAGCGGGCGCGGCGATGCCGCGGCGGCATGGTCACCGTGAGGCTCACCGACGGGCGGCGGGCTCACAGAAAGGGCTGAGATGGACATCCTCTTCGCGCTGGTCCAAGTGGCTGTTCGCTTCCTCCTCGCGCAACACGTGGTCTGGTCGGCGGTGACCAGGGCCGCTGGCTGGGGCGTGGAGGAAGCGGCGGCCGCGGCGGCGGAGACCATCGTCGCCTCTCGCGTCGAGGCATGGCTGCGGGACCGGGACCGCCGGGCGCAGCAGGCTCAGCCCGAGGACACCGGCGACCGGTAGCGGTGACGGCTCCCACCCGTAAGGCGGGGGCGCGGGCGGGCGGCCCGGCCACCCTGCCACGCCTCGGGGGCCGAACGGCTGGGAAGACCCGTGCCCAGCCAGGCGCCCGTGCCCGGGGCCGGTCGCCCCTCACCGCGCTGTGCCTCCCCAGGGGTTGTCACCGCCTTCGGCAGGCCCGCCCTCACCGGCATGAGCTCGCCCGCCCAAGTCGCGAGACTGATTCGAACTCCAGTTCGACTGTGGTGGGGCGGCACCGACCTCGTCGGCATCGCCCCCGTCGAGGTGTTCGAGGAGTTCGCCGCCGCGGTGTGCGCCTTTGGCCGCTGCAAGGACGTCCGGAACTTCACCACCATGATCGCGCTCCTCACCAACATCGCCCGCCGCGAAGTCGAGGGGGGCCGTGATCTACGTCGAGTGGAACTACGGCCGAGACATGTGCACCTTGGCAATCGACACCGCCTGGAAGGCGCTCCAGGAGGAGGGCGCCATCCCTAAGGGCGAGCTGAAGCCGCTGATCGACGCGGTCAGCGCCAAGCAGGGCAAGCTGCTCCGCGCGGAGCCGATCGCCCAGCAGATGGTCGAGGACCGGATCCGGCTGCGTGGCGCGTTCGTCGATCTGGAGAACGAGTGGGCGACGTGGCAACCCACCGACGCCGACAGCCCCGGCCGGATCGGCGCCTCCTGTGTCCTGGTGTACGGCCTGATCCCCGAGGCCAACCAGGGCGCCATCGTCCACGCCCCGCTGCCGAACACGCCGCGCAGCAGCCTCGGGCGCGGCGTGCCGCCGACCGGGCCAGCCGCACCGTGTGGGCGGCGAATCGCCAAGTGACCTGCGGAAACAATGTGGCGGCTGATCCAGGGAGCCAACTAGGGCGCCTGTTGCGTCTCTAGCAGCAGTGAAGCGGGGAGGGGCCATGCGACCGCGTACGTAGTGAGCAGCGGGTGACGCTGCGGTTGAGCCGCCAGAGGCCGGGCCGAGTGAGGCAGCGGGAACGCGTCGACGCGGGAGGTGCGGAGGGGAAGCCGCGGCAGTGGCGTGACCTTACGGTGATCGCGAGCCTTCTGGCCGTCCTGGTCACCGTTCCGGGAACCGTGTGGGCCGTCCTGGTCGCCCAGTCCCAGTTGCAGCAGGCAGACGAGGCGGCGGTGAAAGAAGAGCGTGCCCAGGCATCCAGGGTGTCCGGTTGGGCAAGCCAGGATGCGCACGGCAAGTGGTTGTTTCACGTGATGAACCGGAGCCCTGATCCCGTCGCGCACGTGCACCTGTCCTTCGCGCCGATGATCCCTGACGCAAAAGTGTCACCCGTGTGGGCTGCCACGGTGATGAGCGTGCCGCCCTGTACCGACATGACGATCAAGCAGGGACAGCTCAAGTACAAACTCGACGACCCCCTTCGGAGAATGCCTGCCGACTCGTTCCTCTTGGTGGAGGCAACGCCCCCGAACGGGGAGAAGGGGTGGCGCTCCCTGGATGAGAACCGTTACTGGCTGTTGGGCGATGTCGGGTTCACCGATCGCAACGGTGTGGACTGGGTGAGGAAGGGCGGACGTCTGGAGCGTGGGGGAATGATTTCGTCGGTCGTGGGTCATGGAGTTCCTGGTCACGTCTTCGGCGCACCGACCTATCGCACGGTCGGGGAGTGCGGCGAGGGTACGTAGGGTCGAGCTGACGGACTGCGTTATGGCAGGTTCCTAGGCGGGAAAGCCCGCCGATCGGCGTCGCAGCGGCTGGTGGAGTTCGCGCGCGGCCGCCGGCCGGCTCATGGGCCCGTACCGCGGGCGGGCAAACCCGGCTCAGGTGCGTGCGGCACTCGAAGCCGGCGAGGACGTGCCGGCCGAAGTCGGGGGGCCGGATGGCAGGAACATGGTGCACCTGGTCGCCGCGATCGCTCTGGGAGCGCAGGAGGTCGGGGCGGACGCGCCGGCCGAAGCGTTCGCCGCCTCCGGGATGTTCGAACCGGCAGTCGAGGACTGGGCGCACATGCTGGGTGCCGCGGAGCGTGGCGAGGGGCCGCCGGTGGACTGGGGGCTGCTCCAGCAGAACGCGGACACGGTGGCTCAGGTGCAGCGGGCGAGTGACGAGGAGCTGGTGCGGGCACGGGAGGTACTGGTCGGCCTGCGCATGTTCTACGCGCTGTACATGCTGCACGGACTGCTCCTGCCGGACACCCCCGCACAAGCCACGCTGCGGCAGCGGATCGACGATCTCGGCATGTTCCTTGTCCTGGACCACGTCATCGCCATCAGCCCCTCCCTCATGGAACAGCTCGCCGAGAACCCTGACATAACGCTGCGCAGCAGGGAGGCGGCGGCCCACGTGCGCAGCAGGGCAGCTGAGGACCAGCGGGGCTGCGCCCGGGGCCGCGCGACGGTGTGCCAACGGCGGCCACGTCGCCCTCCCGGGGTAAGGGCACGTCTCCTGCACGCGCCAAGTACGCAAGATGTTGGGTTGACGTCGCGGACCGTGGCCGTCGCCGTAGGGTCGCCCACCGGGTCACCGGAGACGGACCTTCTCTCCCACCCGCTCCGCCTCGGAGGCCGGGACCCCGGCTCGGAGTGCGGCCTAGGGCCAGGTCAAGCCGGTGTGGAGAGCGTAGGCAAGAGCCACGGCCCGCTGTTGTTTCATCTCACGCAGCACCCACCCGATGCGGTCCTCGAAGCCCTCCAGCAGCGGGTCGCCAGCGGGCGTGGAGGCATCGGAGGGGAGGGTGAGGGCGTCGGGCTGGTCCAGCCATGGCGATGAAGCGGGGGATCTCGCGCTCTCACTCGGGCTTGGTGTCCGCGGATGCGGCCGTGAGCGCCGCCTTCAGCAGGGCCAACACTTCCGCGTCGGGGCGCGGCGCGTCGTCCCAGGTGGGGTTCAGCAGACCGGCGGCCGCCCGGGTGCGCCAGCGGTCGGGTCCTTGCCCAGCAGAGTGCGGGTGAGGGTGTCCAGCTGAACGTCGGGCCGGTCACCGTGGCGGACGACGGTGTGCCGGGCCTGCAGGGCGGCGGTGTAGGCCGAGCGGGCGGTGAAGCCTCTCCCCCACGTGCGGGCTCCCCAGCGCTGCAGGTGGCTCTGGAGAGTGATCAGGGCCTGCATGGGGTGCTGCGTGGACGGCGGGGCGAGGGCGTCGGTCAGCCGCATCAGGGCGCCAAAGGCGCTGCCGGCCCGTTGGGCGGGCCCGTCGGGGCCCATCACGAGGCGGATCGGTCCGATCATGCCTGCTTCGACCCGGGCGCCGGGTGTCGAGCGCACCTCGCGCATGACGCGAGCGCACCTCGCGCATGACGAAGCGGTCCAGGCCTCCTCGTTCGATGGCCTGCACCGTTCGCCACATCCAGCGGGCGAGATTCCTCGCGGCCGCCGCGGAGTCCGGCACGGCGGGCGTGGTGCAGTTGTCGTGCACGAGGCGTCCGAAGGCATCGCGTGTAAATCGATCTCGACCCGCACGGGCCACTGGGCGCACAAGGCGGCCAGCAACCGCGGGTTGGGACGGGGCGTGTCACCCAGGCGCACGTCGCGGATCCGCTCCAGCAGGCGCGGGCACAGGCTGCACCGCTGACCGAGACCGGGCACCGGGCCGGCGACCCAGCGCGCTTGCGACTGCTGCTGCTCGATCTCCGGCCTCCCCGCCACCATGCCGCTCGCGCGGCCCTTGCCGCTCACCGGCGCTCCAGCAGCATCGCGGCCAGCGTCATCGCCGCGATCGCGACTCCGGCCGCCTCCGCCGGAGGCGCGCCGGTCGCTCGCAGCATGCCGATCACCAGGCCGCCGCACAACGCCAGCACCAGCACCCACAGGGGCATTTCGACCACCTCTCGCGAGCGGAGCCTTTCCGCCCTCACCCTCCTGGGCCGAGAACCGCCCCCACCGAGAAAAATCTTGAAACGAATTTCGAGAGCACAGGGCCTCAGAGGAGGCCGTGCCCGCACGTCATCTGGTGGCTGTGCTGTCCCCGGTCGACGATGACCAGGAGGCATGACGGACAGACGGGGGTGGGCGTGGAGCTCGAGGCGTTCTTCAGCAACGGTGACGGATGGGGCGAGTCGTGGGTGCTCGACGTCGGGCGATCGCGCTGACCCGGCTCCTGCACGGCGATTTCGTCTCCTACGGGACCGACGGCCGGGACATGCACCTGAACAGGACATGCACCTGAACAACGACACCGTGCCCGTCGTCATCAAGGCCCACCGCGTCGTGATCGAGCGTCTCGCCCTCGAGCCGCCGGTGTGGCCGTTCCGGGCGTTCGACGGCCCGCGCGGATTCGGTTCGTACTGGCGTGACAACGACATGAGCGGCAGCTGGAAGGCCCGCCGCGACTGCGTGGAGGCGATCCTCGGCCCGACCAGAGACGCGCTGGAGGAACTGCAGGAGCTGGAGTGCGAGAGCCGGTTCCGCAACGGTCCGGCGGGCAGCTTCAAGAACCTGATCTTCGCCGCCGACGGCGAGAAGCCCGAGATGGTGCTGCGGGACGCGGTGAAACAACGACGTGGAGATCGTCCGCAACGCGCACACCTGCCTGGTGTTCACCGATCCGCTGCCGCCGCAGGGTCTCACCTGGCGGCAGATGGTCGCCTGATGGACGAAGAACCACCAGCCGGACACCGACGAGAAGACCGCCGCGAGCGGCCTGTACCGGCGCCTGTACCGGTCGCTGGACTCCGTGCCCGAGCAGCTGGTGATGCGGACGTACTGCGCCCGCTAGCGGCTTCGATCTGCCCGCGCTGATCCCGCAGGTCTACCTCCACTACGACCCCTACACCCGCCGCAGCGGCAAGCAGTCCGGCGCGCTGCCCCGCCAGCGGATGGACTTCCTGCTCCTGGCCCCGGACCGCGCCCGCATCGTCATCGAGGTCGACGGCGTCCAGCACTACGGCCGCCCCAACCCGCCCGACGACAAGGGGCGGATCACGCACACCGCCGTGCCGCGGCTGTACGCGGAGATGGTCGCCGAGGACCGGCGGCTGCGGCTGGCCGGATACGAGATCTACCGCTTCGGCGGCTGGGAACTCACCCAGCCCCACGCCGAAGAGCTGGTGCAGGACTTCTTCACCGAACTCCTCGCCCGGCACCAGAAACCGGCCTTGTAGATCGGTGTCGTCTCGCTGTGGAGCTGTAGCCGTGGAGGCTAAGCTCGCTCGCCCGCTGAGCGGGACCACTACTGTTCGAGGACAGCCGGTCAGCACCGTTGTGCCAGGAGGCCATGCGGCGGGAGAGGGTATGCGGCGGGACCGGCCCGCTTCGGACAGGTCCCGACCGGTACAGGCCCGGTGTCAACGGGTCTGCGGTGTCCCTGCGTTGCTTCGGTTTGCGGCCAGTAGCGTGCCAGGGAGCCCCGAGGGCCGGGGCTGGCTACGGCGGAGAGGGCAGGATTCGAACCTGCGTGGGCCTCCGAGGAGGCCCGACCGTGAGGCGAGCTCGCTGGTCCCCGATCAACCACTCCGGGCACCTCTCCCTTGCTCCCGGCCGCCGGTACTTCCCGGCTGCCGTTCACAAGACCGACTCTGGCAGGACCCGCTGACCGCGCCCTGACACATCCTGTTACTCCAGCACGGCCGGCACGGCGTCCTCGGCCGTCCAGTCCCCCTCGAACAGGGCGGCGACCAGGCTCACGTCCTCGTCGGGAACCCCACCGGTGCGGTGCTTGGTTCGGGCCTTGGCCAGCCAGGCGCCGATCCGAACGCTCTCGCCGTCGACGCGGATGCTCTCGCGGGCGGCGGGGATGCGGCCTTCGCGGTGCAGGAAGAGCTCCAGGAGCTGGACGGTCTCCTCGAAGGTACGGCGGGCGCGCCGTGCGGGGACGAGCGGGTTGGCCTCGAGGGTGAGGCCGAGGGCGGTCATCAGCTGTTGCTGGCCGGGGGCGAGGGTGGGCCAGGTGGTGAGCTGGCGGTGCAGCCAGGAGCCGATCTTCACCCCAGCGAACTGGGTGTCGCGGGTGAGGGTCGCGGGGTCGGCGCCGGTGGCGAGGTAGGCGCGCAGCAGGTGGTATTTGCGGTGCCAGTCCGCACCGTGGGGCAGGCGCCAGTCGGGGGCGAGGGCGGTGAGGGCCTCCGCCCGGTCGGGGTGGAGTTCGTTCTTGGTGGCGAGGTGGCGTTGTTCGGCGAGCCAGGCGCCGACGGGGGTGGTCGCGGGAGCGGCGAGGTGACCGTGCACCCGGTGGTAGTCGGCGGCCGCAGCGAGACGGGAGCGCCAGGCGGCGTCGTGCTTGTCCCAGATCATGCCCAGCGCGTCGAGCTCGGCAATCCAGTCGGCGTCGGCATCGGCGTCGAGGCGGCCGGCTTTCGCCGCGTCGCGCATGGTGGTGATGAAGGTGCCGAGCCGGTAGCCGGCGGGGTCGGTGTAGTCGGCGGGAACGTCGAGGTGGCCGTACTCGTCGCGGTAGGAGCGGGCGGCGGCGAGGCCGAGGCGGCGGGAGCGGGAGACGGCCGGGTCGCGGGGGTCGAAGGAGACCAGGTCCATCGCCTGGGCGATGCGTTCGGGGTGGACGGTGAAGTCGAAGTGCCAGCGGCGGGCGATGACCTGGCTGGTCTCCTTCGGCAGGCGGTTGGCCTTGTCGGGGAGGCGTTCGAGGATGCGGTGGTCGTGGCTGGCCAGCGCGCATGCGATCGCCCAGACGGGTTCGTACGCGGTGCCCAGGATGTTCTCGGCGTCGGCGCCGGGCGGGATGTAGACGGGGACGACCAGGCTGGCGGTCTTGCCGGAGACGTCCAGGCGCAGGGCGCGGCCGAGGGCCTGGACGCAGCGGATGACGCTGCGGGTGGGGTCGGCGAAGACGATCGCGTCGACGCTGGGGATGTCGACGCCTTCGGCGATCAGCTTCGAGTTGGCGAGGATCGCGACGTCGGCGGCGGCGAAGGAAGCGAAGATACCGGCGCGTTGTTCGGGGGTGTGCTCGCCGTGGGCGAAGAACAGCTGCGGGTCGACGCCGGGGACGAGGTCGGGGTCGGCCTTGGCCAGCAGGCGCAGGGTGTGCGGGAGTTCGCGGGCGAAGCGGCGGGCGTCGGAGACGAGATGAAAGTAGACCAGCACTTTCCTCAGGCCGTGCTCGGTCATGGCGCGCAGCACGGACAGGTGCAGGGCGGTGGTGCGCAGCGCACCGTCGTCCTCCGGCTCCTGGGCGGTGGTGCCTGCCGCGGGCGTGGTGCCGGGGACGGGCAGGTTCAGGCGGCGGCGCAGGTCGGTGTCGGTCAGGGTGGGCACCACGATGCGGTAGTCCGCAGCCCGGCCATCCGCCACGGCCCTCGCGAGCGGGTATTCCACGACCTTCTTGCCGTACACCTGCTCGTTGTCCATGGAATTGGCGAACGCGTCCACCTCCTCGCCCTGAGGGCGCTGGCGGCGCGGGCGGGTGAGGTCGGCGGACTCCGCCAGCTCCGGCGCGGCGAAAATCCTCGGGGTGGCGGTCATGTACAGGCGGCGGTCGGCGCGGATGCGTGTCGCGTCGTTGACGATCGCCCACTTCTTGTCGGCCCGGCCCGCGATCCGGTGCGCCTCGTCCATGACCGCCAGGTCGAACGGCGGCACCGCATACCCCGTGTTCTGAGTCTCCTCGATCTTGTTCAGCGAGTCGTAGGTGCAGATCACCGTCAGCGCCCGGATCTGGTCCTCCCCCTCCCCCACCACCGACATCAGCCCACCCAACGCGTACGGGTCGGCGGTCGACAGGACCCGGGCCGCCACCAGATCCGGCCGGCCGGCGGCGTCCATCGAGGACACGATCACCATGTGCTCACCGTGGCCGTCCGCCCGCCAGGCCAGCGCGGTCTGCGCCGCCAGATCGAGCGTGGGCACCACGAACAGCACCAGCCGTGCGCCGAGCTCGTCGGCCACCCGGATCGACACCAGCGTCTTGCCCGTCCCCGTCGCCGACACGAACAGCCCGCGGGTACCCGGGCGGTGCAGATGCCGGGCCAGCCGCTCCACCGCGTACACCTGGTCAGGCAACAACGTCTTCCGCCCCGACGTAGGAGGCGAGGTACCAGCAACGACGCTCATCGGACGGAAGCTTCCTCAGCAGGTGGCGAGCAGCAGGTCAGTCCCACACCCGCACACCGGCGGCACGCCGCACACGGCAGGGGGTCGGGCAGGTCGACCGGACGGGGGCATGGGCACAAGCGGCAGCCTAGAGCCCAGCACCGACACAACGGGCCTCACCACCCATCTCCAGCCAGATCCTGGCCCGGCCGCCGCGGGGCTACTGTCCTTGTGGCCGGATGCCCGGGATCGGCGGCCGCGGGGCAGTACTGCCGGGGCCGTACCCTGCGCTGCCAGCCAGCGGCATAGGGTGCGGGGGCGGGGTTGTGCCGGCCCGCCGCCGGTAAAGCCCCGCAACCTCTCACCCTGGGCAGGCAGCTCGTTGGCGTCACCCTGTAGGCGTCACGCGGTGACGGTTGCTGAACGCGGACGCCGCCGACGCCGCCAGGCCCGCGTCCTGCACCGCGGTGAACAGAAGCGGCTGTCCGACCGCTTGCGGACGCCCATAGGGGGTGTCGCTCGCGTACCAGGCGTCCCAGCATTCCGGGCAGTGGAACCGGACACGGGTGTGGGCGCCCCTCCAGCAGAAGCGCAGGCCGGCCTCGGCCTCGAAGGAGCCAGGCCGCCCGGCGGAACCCGCAAGCGTCCCGCCGGCCCCTCGGTCACCGCTTCCGGCGCCGGACGCAACCCTTCACCAGGGCCCCGGTCGCCACCGCGGCGACCGCAGCCGCCGCGCCCAGCTGGTGAGCCTGGACAAACTGGTCCGGCGTTTGAGTCTGTGACCTGCCGTTTCATAGAGCCGGACAGTGCCATCGCGGAGTGGGACATGTACTTCGAGGAGCCCGCGGCCGAGCTCCCGCCGATCGAGCAGCTCCTTGCATGGCCGTGGCCGGAGTGGGTCACTGCCCCCTTGAACGATGGTGTTGAGGTGTTCGCTCTGCCGCCGCGGTTGATCCGGGCATTGGCCGACGCCACCTCCGTTGAGCTGGAGGAGCTGGCAGATCGCTGGACCGCGAGGCTCAGGTCCGCCGACGGGGACGAAATGACCGACGATGATCTGCTGGCGGTCCTGCAGGCAGTGTCCCGGCTTGCGGCGTCTGCGGTGACCACGGGCGGCGGCCTCTACAGCTGGAGCTTCTGACCGTCCGGTGAACCTCTTCTTGGGCGGCGGCGTCGCCGTTTCTGGCTGGGCGAGCCAGGAAAATGACACGGCGCTGGGAATCCAGCACATGACATGGCGTGGGAAGTCCAAGAACCGTCGAGGTCAGAGGTGCGGCAGATGACACGGGTCGCGGGAACCTACACCTCTTTTCGGCGCTGGCCCACACCGGCCGGGGCGATGAAGCTGCCGCAGGTGCCGCTTGCGTCCGTTGCCGGCTGAGTTGTGGTCCGGCCTGTCGGGGCCTGCCATCGAGTGTGGAGCGGTTACGGACTGCACCATCCTCATCGAGCCGGTCACGTTTCTCCTGATGGCGCTCGGGCGCCGGGGCCAGTGGGGTCCCCTCGCTCAGGGCCGCATCCTGGTCGGGGGGCGCAAGCCCTGGCTCGCTCCGCGTTTCCCGGCTCTGTTCAAGGCGCCCTGAGCGCGACGGGCCGCGGCGGCCCGACGGTGGCCGGCTGCCTGTGGTCGTACGAGCTCGGTGGTCACCCGGGTTCGGGGGCGGTGACGGCCGGGACGGCGCCGAGGAGGCCGAGGAGGGTCTCGCGGTGGAGGTCCGCGATCGGGCCGAGGAAGTCCGGGTGGCGCAGCAGGGGGGCCGCGCGGTGGTCGCGCGGGCTGGGGATGGTCAGCCGGCGCGCGTCGCCCACGCTGTCGGGGCCGTGGTGGGTGGCGGCCAGGCAGGCGGCGGCCAGGGCGGCGAGGTCGGCGTCGGCCAGCAGGCAGGCCGCCCAGCTGACGACGGTCTCGTCGACCTGGGTGCGCCAGGCGTGGGTGGCGTCCGTCAGCGGGGGTGCGTCGGCGCCGGTGACGAAGTCCAGCCGGCCGGAGCCGCCGGGGCCGAGCAGGTCCAGCAGTTCGGCGTCCAGCGCGGTGGGGTAGCGCAGGGCGGCGGCGATGGTGGCCGCATGGCCTGCCTGGGCTTCGGCCAGGGCCTGGTTCAGCGGGCCGGTGGCCGGGGGGAAGGCCGCCAGCAGCCAGCGTGCGGAGGCGGCGATGACGGGCGAGAGCGCGGTGGGCATGGTGGACCGTCCTGTGCGTATGCCCGCCTGTCCTGGGTGTTCCGGTGTGGGTGATCCGGTCGCGGGCACTGCGCGCCCGGGCGGGGAGGTGCGGACAACGGTACGGCGGCCTCCCCCGGGGGCGACAGGAGCTGCGTCACAGCCGGGGATCACCCCCTGGCCTTCGGCACTGGCTCCCCACTCCTTCACCGGGGACGCCCGGGTCAGCCGGGCGCAGGTGACGTCGAAGGTCGCCAACACGCTGGCGCGCGAGACGCTCCGAGAGGCATGGTCGGCCAAGCGGTCCAGGAGCACGGCGGTGGCGCGGCGCCGGTTACATTCGGTTCTGTACCGGTTGAACGTCGGCCGGTGTGCCTGGAGCGTCGCGGAGGCCCGCTGGAGTCCGGTTTCGGCTTTGCGGAGCTTCTGCTCTGCCTCCTGGTGCTCGCGAACCGCGGCTAGCCGTGCGCCGTGTGCAGGGCAGGCTCGGTCGCCTCCGCCCTCCGGGCGGATGTGATCATTCCAGTGGTTGAGCTGGGCTTGAGCGGCGCTGTGTTCCGCCGCGGAGGGCTGCTGCGGTGTCACTCGGGCCGTTGGCGGTGCCCTCGTAGGAGAACAGGCCCGCGCTCTAGGGGCCGTCGGAGGCAAGACCTCGCTTCTAGGGCCGGTCGGCAACGATGAGGAAGGTAGGAGGCGCCGGGGCTAGCCTGGCAAGCCCGCGGGTTGCGCTTGGGCTGGGGAGGGGCCTGGCACGGCCGCGAGCGGCTGGGCCTGCTCCGCGTCCACGACGACGCCCTCGTACTGCACCTCATGTACTGGCCGGACGAGATCCGCGACCCCACCGAGCTGCTGCCGCCCCCGGTGGAAGTGACCGAGGACGAATCGGGTTCCCGCTACGGAACGTGGTCGTCGCTCTGACGCGCACGATGTGGGTTGATGTACGCAACATCGAGGGCGGCGAGGTGGCTGTGGAGCAAGATTCGCGCGGAGATGGTGGTGGCGGTGCTGGTGAGCACGCAGCCGAAGACACGGCGGACCGGTCGGTCGGGACGCTGGAGCTGTTCTTCGACCTGGTCTTCGTCTACGCGATGTCCCAGGTGACGATCCTGATGTTGGCCGACATCTCCTGGGCGGGCTTCGGGCGCGGGCTCCTGGCGCTCGCCGCGGTGTGGTGGGCGTGGGTCTGCTACGCCTGGCTGACCAACACCTCCGACCACGCCGGGCCCGCGCACCGGCTGCTGATCTTCCTGGCGATGGCGGCGATGCTGGTTGCCGCGGTCGCATTGCCCCAGGCATTCGGCGGGCGGGCGCTGGTGTTCGGACTCGCGTTCCTAGCGGTCCGACTGATCCACGTCGCGCTGCTGGCTCTCGACGTGCGGGGCGAGGCCGACGTGGGTGCGCCCGCGCTGCGGCTGATCCCTTCCTTACTCGGCGGGCCGGCCCTGCTGGTGGCCGCCGCGTTCGTCGACACACCGGGGCGGGAGCTGCTGTGGATCGCGGCCGCGGTGATCGGCTTCTCGGGACCGGTTGTGATCGGTACGGCCGGCTGGGCTGTGGCGCCCGGTTACTTCGTGGAGCGGCATGGGCAGATCATCATCATCGCGCTGGGTGAGGCGATCGTCGGGGTGGGCGCCGGCGCCGAACACTCTCTGGGACGCCTGAGCGTGGTGACCGCCGTCCTGTTCGCGGTGCTGATCGCGGCCGGCCTGTGGTGGTCCTACTTCGGTTATCTCCGCGGCGGGGCCGAGCGGCGGCTGCGCGGTACCCGGAATGGGGAGCGGGCCCGGCTGGCGCGCGATTCCTACAGCTACCTGCACCTGCCGCTGGTGGCCGGGGTGGTCTTCTTCGCGCTCGGGGTGCACGAGGCCGTCGCGGGTGCAGACGAACCGCTCCCGCTGTTGCCCGCCGTGGCCCTGGCCGGTGGCGTCGCGCTGTTCTTCGGCGGCGACGTCGCCTACCGGTGGCGCGATCACCACCAGCTGGCCGTCGATCGCCTCCTTGCCGCACTTGGGGCTGCCGTGGTGATCCCGGTCGCTGGGGTGGCGCCGGCGTTGGCTGCCCTCGCCGGGCTCACACTCATCTGCCTGCTCCAGACGAGTTGGGAGCTCTGGCGTCACCCGGCGATCGGGCCGGTCGACAGCTCTTGAACCTTGAGCGCCTTCGACGTTCCCACTCGTCCTACCCTCGGGTGCCTACCCCGGGTGCCGCCAGCCTGGCGATGACGCGCTCCAGCCCGGGGTGCCAGGGGCGGGTCGAGGGGACGGATCACGGTGCCTGCGACCGCTGGGGTCCATCTTCAAACGGATCTTGCCCAGAGCAGGAATGACGCGAGACTGACCGCTGCCTCGTATGAGGCGACGATGTTGCGCCGACGGTAGATCTGCCGGTCGAAGGCCGGAGGCCGGCCGCCGTGACGCCCTCGGTTGTGGCGGTGCCGCTGCTGATCGGTCTTCTCGGGGATGGTGTGCGGGATGCCCCGTCGGCGGAAGTAGGCGCGGAGGCCGCGGGAGCTGTAGGCCTTGTCGGCCACGACCTGGTCGGGCCGGCAGCGGGGCCGGCCAAGGCCGGCGCGCGGGACGCGGATGCGCTCGAGGAGAGGCTGTGCACAGATGCCGTCGTCGCGTTGACCCGGGGTCAGCAGGATCGCGAGGGGCCGTCCGCGGCCGTCGCAGGCCAGGTGGATCTTTGTGGTCAGTCCGCCTCGGGATCGACCGAGGGCGTGATCGTCCGGTTCGTCCGGCCTGTGGATCCCCCTTTTCGGCCGGTGGCGGCAGCGTGCTGATGGGCACGGACGATGGTGGAGTCGATCTGGACAAGCCAGTCGATGTCACCGGCCGCATCCGAACGGGCCTGGATCGTCTGGAGGGCCTGGGTGAACACGCCGGTCAGGGCGTAGCGCCGGAAGCGGGTGTAGACCGTCTTCCACGGTCCGTAGCGTTCCGGCAGGTCGCGCCAGGAGATCCCGGTCCGGATCTTGTAGACCATCCCGTTGACGACCTGCCGGTCCGCCACACGCGGTCGGCCGGTGGCGGCCCGCGGTACCACCGCCGAAGCCCTCGGCGAGGTCTACTTCCGCGACAAGGGCCGCCGCGCCCACGGCCTCGAAGTCGAACTCACCGACCTCATCGACCTCGAATTCGAGCTGTAACCGCTTCCTCGCTGGCCCCGGCCGCCCTCGTCGACGAGGAGAACGGTTCCCGCTCCGGCCGCCACCCGCTGGCGGTCGGCGCCTTCACACGGTGGCAGGTGCGTCGCAGAGCAGATGATCGAGATTGAAGGTCGCCGGGTTCGTCTCCGCGGCCAGGCGCAGCAGCCGCAGCGGCTGCGCGCGCAGCCCCGTGACGGTCGTGCGGCGGCCCTGACGGCCGGGCGGGGCGGGGGCGAAGAGGAGGTGCAGGCCGGCGACGTCCATGAACGGCGTGTGGTTCAGGTCCCACAGCAGGTGGGTCACGTGTGCGGGGAGCGCGTCGGCCGCGGCGCGGAGCGGGGGCAGGGTGTCGAAGTCGATGTCACCGCGCACCGTGATGGTCGCGGTCGGCCCGTTGCGAGTGGTGATGGTGTTCATGCTGGGCGCGCCCCCTTCCGGGGGTTGTCGAGCCCAAAGACGAAGCACCCCGCGACCGCCGGGGTGCACGACGATGGCAGGGGGCCGGGTGCCCGGGATGGGGGCAACGCCCGACCGGTCTCGTTGTCTCCCCACCGCCCCACACCCGCGCGCCGTACCGCGAGGCCCCCTGCACGGAGGGACCGCTCACACGAGTCCGGCGCCCTTGGCCTCTGCTCGCTGGCAAGGTCGAAGCGAACACTCTGCGTGCCTGCAGCGTGCACGGCGTCGGCATTCCCGCACAGCGCGCGAGCACGACATCTCTCACAGACCAGGCGGCACTCGCCGACTGCTGGAGCCACCTGCTGCAAGAGTCACGACCAGATGGCCCCGAATTCCAGGGCCGGTGGGGGCCGGAGGCCACCGCTGAAGACGGCGGCGTTGGAAAGCCGGTGCCCGCAGGGCCGACGGCAGCCCGAGCCGTGATCGGCCCGGCTCGACCGCCTTCCCCCGCGGGGCCGGTCCGAACGCAACGGCTGCCGAACGACGGACTGACCGGTGATCCGGTGACTGAAAGGCGGTGTTCGGCCCGCTACGAGGCGGCCGTCATGCGGTGGGCGTGGGTGAGATGCGGGCTGCGGAAGCGGCCGTGGTGTCCGCGGGACAGGCACGTCACGAGGCCGACGGCGCCAACGGGGCGTCGGGACCGCGCGTCGCCGTGGCGAGCAGCCGCGTGAAGCGGCGTCATGGCTTGGTGCTGGATGAGTGGGCCGACCGGTGGAATGTGTGTAGTGATCCCGGCGGAATGTGTGCAGTGATCGCGTAGATCACTGAGTGCTCCGCGTGACGACTTCCCCAGGGCCCAACCCAGGGGTTCGCCCCTTGCGCATACCTCATGCGGTCGGCATACCGCAGGGTTCATGAGGCGTCAGCCCCTACGACACCACGCTTTGAAGGTGAGTAGCGATGACTAGGCCGGCCGGGTGTGGTGAACGCCCTGCAGTACAGGGTCCTGTTCGTCGTGCAGGTAACCGTCGAGGCGATATCAGTCGAGGCCGCCGGTCTCCTCGACGTGCTGCACGAGTGCCGCCACGATCCGTGGGCGAGTGGCGTCGGGGACGAGGGTGGGTTCCATACCTTCCTCGATTCCCCAGTCTGTGTTGAACATGACGGGTACGTCGGCCGGTGCCACGTTGTTCCGAAGCCAGAGGGCGACCCGGGCTGCCATGTGGGCGTTGCACTCCCGGATGGCCACGCCCTCGGGTTGGAGGCTGGCAAAGCCTTCCAGGGTCTCGTCGTCGAAAGTGATCCCGAAGATCATCGATGATCCGCGGACCGGGCCGTCTTCCTCGTCATCGATGCGGATGAACGTCTCCGGATTCCGCTCACGCAGCCGGGCTTCGAATCCCTCGAAGGTCAGCCCCCAGCTTTGCCCACGCGGTGGGGTGAAGACGAACATGGTGCGCAGTTCCGCGATCTCTTCCGGTTCCATAGCGGTACTTCCTGGGGTTGGGCTGGTCAGGGGACGTAGCGGGCGTGGCCTTTGACGCCGTAGGCCGCCATCATGATGCGCCAGTACTGGACGGCGTCCTGGTTGTTGGTGACCGTCTCGACACCGCGCATCTCCTTGTTGCGTGGGTCGTTGAGCGCTGCCGCGTACTTGCGGAGTTCCAAGCGGTCGCCCTTGTAGAGGAAGTCTCTGTCGCCGGTCGCGTGGTTCTTGCGGAGGTCTTCCAGCGAGCGGTAGCACCGTTGGTTCGGCTTGTTGACGTATTTTGCCTCGACTGCCATCCCGTCGAGGTTGCGGAATCCGTCCACCATGAGCGTGTTGGACGGACTGATTCCTGCTGGGATTGGTACCTCGAACTCCGGGAAGCCCGACACGCGTCTCTGGTAGGCCTGCTCGGCCGGCTTGCCGCCGGAGATATCCCCTTTGCGCAGAGAGTCGAGCCAGGTCTGGAAGTTCTGGCCCTGGCTGGGCGTGAGCTGGGGGAACCGCGGGTCGGGAGGCATCGCCGGAGGGACCGGCTGAATGTGCGGCGTGCTGTGAGGCAGGGGACGGTAAGCGGCCGGTACGAGCGTCGGGACACGGATCAGGGGGCCGAGGAACGGCGGGAGGTCGGGAAGGAAGCCGCCGTTGTCCGGTTGGGGCATCTTCACCCGGGACTGGGAGCTGTCCAGTGCGTGAGGGATGTTGCCGAGCGAGGTGATGCGTGTGTCGCCGGCTATGAGGTCATGCAGGCCGCCGTCGTGGCCGTCGCCTCCGAACTGTGGCTGTTCCCAGGGCCATAGGAAGTCGCCCTCGAGTCCGCTGTTCTCCAGAGGAAGGCGTTGCTTGGCGGTTTCGACGTGGTCGGCGTAGGCGTCGCAGGCGTTGGCGAGCATCGTGCAGGCTGTGGGGAGGTTCGCCAGGAGAGTGTCGTGATCACCCACTTCGCCGGGTGGTGGTGTCTTGCCGACGAACTTCTCGAAGAAGCCCTCGACCGCGTCAGCGGCGTGGCCTGCCTGATCGAGGGTGGCTGTCTTCCATGCGTCGCGAGAGTCCCAGTAGGCGTCGTGGAGAATCTTGGCCGCGCTGCGCCAGGTTTTGGCGACGGTCCGCAGCTTGTCCGGCTGGCCGAGGAAGCGCTCGTTGAAGAGGTACTGATCGATGCCGCTGGTCTCGCCGACAACGTTGGGCAAGTCCTCGGCGTTGTGGCTGGCGCGCGGAGTGCAGTCCGGGCCGGCCGGCTGATCACCGACCCCGGGTGTGAACGGGCTCTGTTCCAACAGCTTGGCTGCGACTTTGTCGTCACGCGTGAGGAGTTCCTCCGATGCGTTGAGCAGGGCTCCCGCGCCGCTTGCCATCACCTGGTGGGCAAAGCCTGACTGGTCGAAGACCGCCTTCACGGCTGCGGTGTACACCTCGGCAAAGGCTCTACCGGCCGCACCGTCACCCGCCATACCGCCATGAGCACTCAGTTCCGTGAACAGCAGGCCCACCATGTCGTAGACCAGATCCCGCAGCCCCACCATCGACCATGACGCGTTGACGAAGTTCTCCGTCTGATGCCGCAGATCCATCAATGCCCCGTTCGCTGCCGACGCCGGTGATCACCGTACATGGCCATGAAAAGCAAGCTCAGGCGAAGGGATGACGATGAGCCATCGGCGGTGACACGTCCTTCGGCCCCGCCCGCTGCACTCGTGCCTCCTCGAAGTCGGCAGTGATGATCCAGGGTTTCCGGTGCTGGCGGTTGGAGTCGTCAGGTAGCTGTCTCGTGGATCCAGGACAGGCCTCCCAGATCCAGCCTCTGGCGTGTTCGCGTGACTGCTACGTAGGCCAGACGGGCTTCGGCGTCATCGATCGGTTCGGGTAGCGGCGTGGGATCGTTGCTGTCCTTCGCCGAGTGCTCGCTCGGGCCGAATGGCTGCGGGCGTGGTCCTCACCTCGTGCCGCGTGCGAGGGTCCACTGCAGATCTCCCGAGTCCGGGCAAGCCTGCCACGACCCCAGCAGACCTGTTGCCGCCAGTCGGACAAGCGTGGCTGGTAGTTCCGCGGGCTGGACACCGCAGGCGCGCGCCATCTGGTCGAGTTTCCACCAAGCCACTGCTGGAATCCGGGTTCGTGTGCGCTGTGAGGTACACGCTGGCCAGTTGGGGCAGCGCTCCGATCGCGCCTACTGCGCGGGAGGAGCCGGCTCGCAGTACCCAGTCCGCGGCATGCCTTCGATCGGGGCGGGCTGGTGCTTGGCCGAGCAGAATGACATCGAGCAGTTCAGCGGCGATCTCGTTGGCTACGTTCTCGGGGGCTCTACGCAGCCATCGCGCTTGCTCCAACTCGCGCCACGGACCTGGGGCGGTGTTGAGGCGGAGGCTGCGCAGCACGCCCTCGGGCAGCCGGACTTGCATCCTGGTGTTCATGCGGAGCGCGCACTGCAGCGCGAGCAGGCGCGCGGCGGCCGAGCTGTCTGCCGGGAGCGCAGCGGCGAGGTAGCTGAGCATTTCGCGGACCCGGATTCTCTCACCCGGCCCTTTGGGGTGCCTGTGCCGCCGAGTGGTTGCAGGCTGCAGAGGTGCATGGGCGAGGGCGGTGTCGGGCACGACGGCGGCCTGTTCTGTCGCTGCGGCACAGGCACTGCAAGCGTCGACGAGTCGCCACAGCCGGCCGCCGCGTTCACATGCGAGGAGGAGACGGATGGGGCCGGCGCAACCGCGGTGGCGGGAGTGCCAGCGGCAGCCGCGTTCATGGCACTGGCAGATCCGTAGGTGTGGGGGACGTAGGTCACCGCGCGCATGTCGTGCGAGGTGGGCCAGGGCAGCTGAACGAGCAGAGAGTGCGGTGACCGGTGTAATGCCGTGTGGGCAGTGCTGGCATACGAGAACGAGCCCGCCGGCATGCGAGCGCAATTCCACGGTCCAGGCGCGCGGCGTCGCCGGACATGCTGTGCGCAGCCTCATGGGCGCGTGTTCCTCCAGTTGCTTCCCCGCTGGTCGTGCCCTTGGTCGTGGGGGCGGCCGCCCACCGTAGTGCAGACCTCTGCCCTCCGCGAACGTCGCCACCTGGGGAAATAGGGCAGACGTCTGCACTGACAGGGCAGGGTTCTGCACCGTCGGATGGACGGGTGACGATCTTGCCGCCCGATCCGGACCTTGACGCGCTGCGGTTGGAACTCGCGCGTCTTCGGGCCGCGCGCGGGTGGAGCTACGACGAGCTCGCAGCCCGCAGCGGCCTGGCCAGGCGCACGCTCATCGAGATCGAGCAGGGCCGCACCATCGGCACGCTGAAGACCTGGCACGCCCTCGCCCACGCCCTGGACACCCCGCTCGACAAGCTCTTCAGCACCCTGTGCCGCGGGCACAACTTGCCCGGCCCGGCCCAAGACTGACTCCCCGCCGGGCGCCTGCCGCAGATCACCCGAACCGGCGAGACCCGCTCGAACACGCGATCACACATTCGTACCCCAGTAGCACCGCATGAGGCTGACTGGGCGATCCGGCAGAGCCGCTGCTGCGGACCCGGCGTGTTGGCTGGCAGGTTCGCCGGCATGCGCTCCACACCTCCTCCCCCGGGCCGGCGCTGGGACGGCAGCCTGGTCAGCCACCGTGTACACCGGTCCCTGCAGATCGATCCCCACTGCGGCAGCCGACTCCTGCGCTGCGGCCAAAGCGGCCGGTGCCGCGAGTGCGGCAACCGGATCGAGTGGTACACCCGCCCCACCGGCATGCAGCGACAGTCCGTCCGCCTCCATCCGCACGAGCTGCCGACCTCCCGGGTTCCTGCCGGCTCCCGATGGCATGTCAGCTCCGGCATTGCCTACCCGGCGGCAGACGGCAGCAACTGGTGCCGTCTGCCACACGCCGTCGTCTGTCCCGCCCGCGCCACTCCCCCACCGAGG
>NZ_JAJSZC010000050.1:21455-39315 GCF_036815105.1 Streptomyces sp. IBSBF 3136 | reverse complement strand
CGTCTCCTCCCGTCCCCTCCCCTCTCGTCTCCTCGGTCCCTCCTGCCGCACCGGAACCCCCGCCCGGTGCGGCCCCGCGCCGGGTTCCGGGGCTGAACGAAGTGGCGGAAGCGGTTCCGGGCTGTGGGGCGCGCCACGTGGACCCCTCCTGGACCCCTCCGGGAACCCCGCCCGAACGGCCGTCCGCCCTGCTCGGGGGTGGCGCGGACGTGTCCTCGGGGTGTCCGCGGCGGAACGAGTGAAGTGACAGCGATTTCCGTCAAGGACTTGACTGCGGTAACCCGTACAGCCGAGCTTGGAGTTCATAACTTGTAAGTGGCCCGGTTCCGCAGATGTGACCTGGGCCACGGGCGGCGCAGGGGCCGCCCACCGATGTCGGGAGTGGATGGGTCGATGGAGACTCCGGGGTCGCAGTCGTCGCTGCACCGAGCCAACCTGGAACGAGTCGTACGGGCCGTGCGGCTGGCCGGGTCGCTCACGCAGGCGGAGATCGCGCGGACGACCGGCCTGTCCGCCGCTACGGTCTCCAACATCGTGCGGGAACTGAAGGACGGCGGAACCGTCGAGGTCACGCCCACGTCGGCCGGTGGCCGGCGGGCCCGCAGCGTCTCCCTCAGTGGGGACGCGGGCATCGTGATCGGGGTCGACTTCGGGCACACCCACCTGCGCGTCGCGATCGGGAACCTCGCCCACCAGGTGCTGGCCGAGGAGTCCGAGCCGCTGGACGTCGACGCCTCCTCCACCCAGGGCTTCGACCGGGCCGAGCAGCTGGTCAACCGCCTGATCGCGGCGACCGGCGTGGACCGGTCCAAGGTGGCCGGCGTCGGGCTCGGCGTGCCCGGCCCGATCGACGTGGAGTCGGGCACCCTGGGCTCCACGTCGATCCTGCCGGGCTGGAGCGGCACCAAGCCCGCCGAGGAGCTGCGCGAGCGCCTCGGCGTGCCCGTGCACGTGGACAACGACGCCAACCTCGGCGCGCTCGGCGAGCTCGTCTGGGGCAGCGGCCGGGGCGTTCGTGATCTTGCCTACATCAAGGTCGCGAGCGGTGTCGGCGCCGGCCTGGTGATCAACGGGAAGATCTATCGCGGCCCTGGTGGCACCGCTGGAGAAATCGGACATATTACACTCGATGAATCCGGCCCGGTCTGCCGTTGCGGAAACCGTGGCTGCCTGGAGACCTTCACGGCCGCGCGCTACGTGCTGCCGCTGCTCCAGTCCAGTCACGGCACCGACCTCACGATGGAGGGTGTCGTACGGCTGGCCAGGGACGGAGACCCGGGCTGTCGTCGGGTGATCGCCGACGTCGGCCGCCACATCGGCAGTGGAGTGGCCAATCTCTGCAATCTTCTGAACCCGAGCCGGGTGGTCCTCGGCGGTGATCTCGCCGAGGCCGGAGAGCTCGTTCTCGGGCCCATCAGGGAGTCCGTCGGTCGCTACGCAATCCCCAGTGCGGCGCGCCAACTGTCCGTTCTCCCGGGGGCACTTGGCGGCCGTGCGGAGGTGCTCGGAGCGCTCGCTCTCGCACTCAGCGAGATGGGCGATTCGACCCTTTTGGACGGCTCTGTTGCGGGCGGGTTGTCCGCGGCCACGCCTGCCTTCACTTAGAGAACGGATGGCACCGTTGCCATCTCGTTAAGGATTTACTTCTTGACGTCGCACGTGTGGCCGAGTTGACTTCCAGCCACCTCGGCCGCAACGACGCGGCCTCGTCAGGGAGGTTTACAGAGTGAACACGCGTATGCGTCGTGCCGCCGTTGCCGTTGCCGCTGGGGCGATGGCCGTCGCACTTGCTGCCTGTGGCAGCGCCAAGGAGTCCAAGGGCAGCGACGACTCTTCTTCGGCTTCCGCCAAGAAGGGCGACAACATCAAGGTCGGGCTTCTCCTTCCGGAGAACAAGACCGCCCGCTACGAGAAGTTCGACAAGCCGCTGATCGAGAAGAAGATCAAGGAGCTGACGAACGGCAAGGCGGAGGTCCAGTACAACAACGCCCGCCAGGACGCGAACCTGCAGGCCCAGCAGGTCGACACCATGATCACCAACAAGGTGGACGTCCTGATCCTGGACGCGGTGGACGCCAAGGCCATCCAGAACTCGGTTCAGAAGGCCAAGGACGCCGGCATCAAGGTCGTCGCCTACGACCGCCTCGCCGAGGGCCCGATCAGCGCCTACACCTCGTTCGACAACGAGGAGGTCGGCAAGACCCAGGGCACCGCGCTGCTGAAGGCGATGGGCTCCAAGGCGACCAAGTCCTCCAAGATCGTCATGATCAACGGCTCGGTCACCGACCCGAACGCCGCCCAGTTCAAGAAGGGCGCGCACTCCGTCCTCGACGGCAAGGTCACCATCGCCAAGGAGTTCGACACCAAGGAGTGGTCGCCGGACAACGCGAACTCCGAGATGGAGTCGGCGATCTCCGCGGTCGGCAAGGGCAAGATCGCCGGTGTCTACTCGGCCAACGACGGCATGGCCGGCGGTATCATCACCGCCCTGAAGGCTGCGGGCCTGAACGTCCCGGTCACCGGCCAGGACGCCGAGCTCGCGGGTGTGCAGCGCATCGTCGCCGGTGAGCAGTACATGAGCGTCTACAAGCCGTACGCCCCCGAGGCCGACGCCGCCGCCGAGATGGCCGTCGCGCTCGCCCAGGGCAAGACGCTCGACTCGGTCGCCAAGGACAAGGTCTCCTCGGGCTCCGCCCAGGACGTCCCGTCGGTCCTCGTCCCGGTCACCGCGCTGACCAAGGACAACATCAACGACACCGTCATCAAGGACGGCGTCTACACGGTCGCCGACATCTGCACGGGCAAGTACAAGTCCGCCTGCGACAAGCTCGGCCTCAAGTAAGCAGCCGAGTACCTTCCCGAGTACGGGCATTCGCCGCATTCGACACTGAATGGAATGCCCGTACCGGAACGGACGGACTGCCCAAAGGCTCCTCCGGTGCCCCGCGCATCACACAGCCCCGCAAGCTCGGCGCGGGGCGCCGGACGGAAAATCCCCCCAAACTCTTCTGCACAACCTCCCGCCGGGTCAGGCGGCGAAGGAGATGGTTCACGTGTCCGCTACGCCCGTGCTGGCGTTGCGCGGGGTCTCCAAGCGATTCGGTGCCGTCCAGGCGCTCACCGACGTAGAGCTTGAGGTCCACGCCGGTGAGGTGGTCGCCCTGGTGGGCGACAACGGCGCCGGAAAGTCCACGCTGGTCAAGACGATCGCCGGCGTGCACCCCATCGATGAGGGCGCCATCGAATGGGACGGCAAGGCGGTGTCGATCAGCCGGCCGCACGACGCCCAGTCCCTGGGCATCGCGACGGTCTACCAGGACCTCGCGCTGTGCGACAACATCGACGTCGTCGGCAACCTGTTCCTCGGCCGTGAGCTGAGGAAGTGGGGCGTCCTGGACGAGGTCGAGATGGAGCGCCGCGCCCGCGAGCTGCTCACCACGCTGTCGATCCGCATCCCCAGCGTCCGCATCCCGATCGCCTCGCTCTCCGGCGGTCAGCGGCAGACCGTGGCCATCGCCCGCTCGATGCTCGGCGACCCCAAGCTGGTCATCCTCGACGAGCCCACCGCCGCCCTCGGCGTCGAGCAGACCGCCCAGGTCCTCGACCTCGTGGAGCGACTGCGCGAGCGCGGTCACGCCGTCATCCTCATCAGCCACAACATGGCGGACGTGAAGGCGGTGGCCGACAAGGTCGCCGTGCTGCGCCTCGGCCGCAACAACGGCGTCTTCGAGGTCAAGACGACCTCGCAGGAGGAGATCATCTCCGCCATCACCGGCGCCACCGACAACGCCGTGACCCGCCGTGCGGCGCGCACGAACGGGGAGGTTTCCAAGTGAGCATCGACAAGACCTCCGCGAACGTGGGCGAGACCCCGGACGCGCCCGTCGTGAACCCGGAGGCCGCGTCCGCCGCGGTCACCGCCGTGGACCCGCGCCTGCTTGTCCGCGAGCAGGGCCTGCTGGGCTACTGGACCGAGTTCAAGCGCAAGATGAAGGCCGGTGAGCTGGGCTCCCTCCCGGTCATCCTCGGCCTGGCGGCCATCTGCATCATCTTCCAGGTGCTGAACTCCGAGTTCCTCTCGGCGCAGAACATCAGCAACATCACGGTCACGATGGTCGGCACGGGAATGATCTCCGTCGGCATCGTCTTCGTGCTGCTGCTCGGTGAGATCGACCTGTCGGTCGGCTCGGTCAGCGGCGCGGCCAGCGCCCTCGCGGCCGTCCTCACCGTCAACCAGGGCTGGCCCGAGTGGCTGGCCGTGCTGGTGGCGATCGCCGTCGGTGCCGCCATCGGCGCCCTGCACGGCTTCTTCTTCGCGGTGCTCGGCGCCCCCGCCTTCGCCGTGACCCTGGCCGGCCTGCTGTTCTGGCTCGGCTTCATGCTGAAGGTGCTGGGCGAGGACGGCACGATCAACCTCGACAGTGAGGGTCTGATCGGCAAGCTGACCACCTACACCTTCACCGACACCGGCGCCGCCTACGGCCTGGCCGTCGTCGTGGTCGCCGCGTTCTTCGCCAGCTCCTTCCTGGGCAACCGTCGCCGCGAGGCCGCGGGCGTCCCGTCCCGGCCGCTGAGCGACACGATCCTGCGCACCGTGCTGCTCGCCGTGATCTCCTTCGCGGGCGCCTACATGTACAACCAGTACAAGGGCCTGCCGCTGGCCACGGTGATCTTCCTCGCCTTCCTGATCGCCACCGACTTCCTGCTGCGCCGCACCCCCTACGGCCGCAAGATCTTCGCGCTCGGCGGCAGCGTCGAGGCGTCCCGCCGCGCGGGCATCAACGTCACCGCGGTGCGCATCTCCGTGTTCGCCATCTCCGGTGGCTTCGCGGCGATCGGTGGTCTCTTCCTGGCCTCGAAGATCGCCTCCGCCAACCAGAGCGCCGGTACCGGTGACCTGCTGATGAACGCGATCGCCGCGGCCGTCATCGGTGGTACCTCGCTCTTCGGCGGTCGTGGCCGCACCTGGAACGCCCTGCTGGGTGTGCTGGTCATCGTCTCGATCCAGTACGGCCTGCAGCTGGAGTCCATCGCCGAGCCGGTCAAGTACATGATCACCGCGGCGGTGCTGCTGACCACCGTGGTCATCGACTCCATCACCCGCAAGACCCAGAAGACCGCCGGTCGCGCGTAGCGATCCCGCGGCAGCGACAGTGCCCGGCGCCCAAAAGGTGCCGGGCACTGTCGTGTCCCGCAAACACGGAACATTAGACTCGACAAGCCCGGAAACAGCTCGATCAGCTCTACTGCAAGGAGGCACGGGTGCCGCTGCTGACCCGCATCAGGGGACCGCGCGATCTGGACCGGCTCAGCCTGGAGGAGCTGGACCAGCTGGCAGGGGAGATCCGGACCTTCCTCGTCGACGCCGTCTCCAAGACCGGCGGCCACCTCGGCCCCAACCTGGGCGTGGTCGAGCTCACCATCGCCCTGCACCGCGTCTTCGAGTCCCCCAAGGACAAGGTGCTCTTCGACACCGGTCACCAGTCCTACGTGCACAAGCTGCTCACCGGCCGGCAGGACTTCTCCCGGCTGAAGATGAAGGGCGGCCTGTCCGGCTACCCCTCGCAGGCCGAGTCCGAGCACGACGTCATCGAGAACAGCCACGCCTCCACGGTCCTCGGCTGGGCCGACGGCATCGCCAAGGCCAACCAGCTCAAGGAGCGGGACAGCCACGTCGTCGCCGTCATCGGTGACGGCGCGCTGACCGGCGGCATGGCCTGGGAGGCGCTGAACAACATCGCGGAGGCCAAGGACCGCCCGCTCGTCATCGTCGTCAACGACAACGAGCGCTCCTACGCCCCGACCATCGGCGGCCTGGCCAACCACCTGGCCACCCTGCGCACGACCGACGGCTACGAGCGTTTCCTGACCCGGACGAAGGAGATCCTCGACCGCACCCCGGTGGTCGGCAGGCCGCTGTACGAGACCCTGCACGGCGCCAAGAAGGGGCTCAAGGACTTCATCGCCCCGCAGGGCATGTTCGAGGACCTCGGCCTGAAGTACGTCGGCCCGATCGACGGGCACGACATCGAGGCGCTGGAGTCGGCGCTGGCCCGGGCCAAACGGTTCGGCGGGCCGGTCATCGTGCACTGCCTGACCGAGAAGGGCCGCGGCTACCAGCCCGCCCTGCAGGACGAGGCCGACCGCTTCCACGCCGTCGGCAAGATCCACCCCGACACCGGCCTGCCGATCGCCTCCTCCGGCGCCGACTGGACCTCCGTCTTCGGCGAGGAGATGGTCAAGCTGGGCGAGGAGCGCGACGACGTCGTCGCCATCACCGCGGCCATGCTCCAGCCGGTCGGCCTCGACCGGTTCGCCAAGCGCTTCCCCGACCGGGTCTACGACGTCGGCATCGCCGAGCAGCACGGCGCCGTCTCCGCGGCGGGCCTCGCCCACGCCGGCGTCCACCCCGTCTTCGCCGTGTACGCCACCTTCCTCAACCGCGCCTTCGACCAGGTGCTGATGGACGTGGCCCTGCACAAGTGCGGGGTGACCTTCGTGCTGGACCGGGCCGGTGTCACCGGCACCGACGGCGCCTCCCACAACGGCATGTGGGACATGTCGATCCTCCAGGTCGTGCCGGGGCTGCGGCTCGCCGCCCCGCGCGACGCCGACCAGGTGCGGGCACAGCTGCGCGAGGCCGTCTCCGTCGAGGACGCGCCGACCGTGGTGCGGTTCTCCAAGGGCGCCGTGGGCCCCGCCGTCCCGGCCGTGGGCCGCGTCGGCGGCATGGACGTGCTGCGCGAGCCCGGCACCGACAGGCCCGACGTGCTGCTGGTCTCCGTGGGCGCCCTCGCCCCGATGTGCCTGGAGATCGCCGGCCTGCTCGACCAGCAGGGCATCTCCACCACCGTCGTCGACCCGCGCTGGGTCAAGCCCGTCGACGAGGCGATGGCCCCGCTGGCCGAGCGGCACCGGGTCGTCGTCACGGTGGAGGACAACAGCCGGGTCGGCGGTGTCGGCTCCGCGATCGCCCAGGCCCTGCGCGACGCCGGCGTGGACGTGCCGCTGCGCGACTTCGGCATCCCGCCGCGCTTCCTCGACCACGCCTCGCGCGCCGAGGTCATGGCCGAGATCGGGCTGACCGCGCCCGACATCGCCCGCCAGGTCACCGGACTGGTCTCCAAGCTGGACGGCCGGTTCGACCGTACGGCCGACGCGGTCGACTCCGTGGAGCCCGCCCGCGACTAGCCGAAACACGGTCCGACGGGCCGGTTCCGCCCCTTTCTGCGGTGGCGGAACCGGCCCGCTTGCGTGAACCTGCCAGTGCCGGGGCATACGCAACCCCGGCCCTCTCGATCATGTCGAGGACGACAAGCGTGGGAGGTAGGCACGTGAGCACGCTCTTCAGGACGAAGAACGTCGAGCAGTCCATCCGGGACACCGAGGAACCCGAGCATTCGCTCAAGAAGTCCCTCTCCGCCCTCGACCTGACCGTCTTCGGCGTCGGCGTCATCATCGGCACCGGCATTTTCGTCCTCACCGGACAGGTGGCCAAGAACAACGCCGGTCCGGCGGTGTCCCTGGCCTTCGTGGTGGCCGGCGTGGTCTGCGCGCTCGCCGCCCTCTGCTACGCCGAGTTCGCCTCCACGGTCCCCGTGGCCGGGTCGGCGTACACCTTCTCCTACGCCTCGCTCGGCGAGATGCCCGCCTGGATCATCGGCTGGGACCTGGTGCTGGAGTTCGCGCTGGGAACGGCGGTGGTCGCGGTCGGCTGGTCCGGCTACATGCGCTCCCTGCTGGACAACGCGGGCTGGCACCTGCCCGACTACCTCGCGGGCCGGGACGGTGCGCACGGCTTCGGCTTCGACATCCTCGCCGCCGCACTGGTGCTGGTGCTCACCGTGATCCTCGTCCTCGGCATGAAGCTGTCCGCCCGGATCACCTCGGTCGTCGTCGCGATCAAGGTGGCCGTCGTCCTCATCGTGATCATCGCGGGCGCCTTCTTCGTCCGGGGCGAGAACTACAAGCCGTTCATCCCGGCCCCGCAGCCGGTGCCGGCGGGCGGCAGCCTCAAGGCACCGCTCGTCCAGCTCATGTTCGGCTGGGCACCCGCCAACTTCGGTGTCATGGGCATCTTCACCGCGGCCTCGGTGGTGTTCTTCGCGTTCATCGGCTTCGACATCGTCGCCACGGCCGCCGAGGAGACCCGCAACCCGCAGCGGGACATGCCCCGCGGCATCCTCGGCTCGCTGCTCATCTGCACCGTGCTCTACGTCGCCGTCTCCATCGTCGTCACCGGCATGGAGAAGTACACCCGGCTGTCGGTGGAGGCGCCGCTGGCCGACGCCTTCAAGGCCATCGGGCACCCCTGGTACGCCGGCGTCATCAGTTTCGGCGCCGCCGTCGGCCTGATCACGGTGTGCCTGATCCTGCTGCTGGGCCAGACCCGGGTCTTCTTCGCGATGAGCCGCGACGGACTGCTGCCGCGCTTCTTCTCCCGGGTCCACCCCCGGTTCAAGACCCCGCACCGGCCGACCATCCTGCTGGGTGTGATCATCGCGGTCGTCGCCGGCTTCACCAGCCTGAGCGAACTGGCCGAGCTGGTGAACATCGGCACCCTGTTCGCGTTCGTCGTGGTCGCGATCAGCGTGATCATCCTGCGCAGGACGCGACCCGACCTGCCCCGCTCCTTCCGCACCCCCTGGGTGCCCTTCCTGCCCATCGTGTCCGTGTGCGCCACCCTGTGGCTGATGCTGAACCTGCCCGCCGAGACCTGGATCCGGTTCGCCGTCTGGATGCTGATCGGCCTCGCCGTCTACTTCTCCTACGGCCGCACGCACAGCCGCCTCGCCCGGCGGGACGAGGCCCCGGCGGGCGAGGTACCCGGTCCGCCGGCCGGAAACACCCGCTGACCGCCCGGTCGCAGCCCCGGCCCCGTATGTCCTGCCCCGCGCGGGAACGCGGGGCCGGATAGCGTGCTGACCATGCTCGCCGTCCCGCTCGCCCCCGCACGTGCCGTGACCACCCGGACGGCGTACTGGGTGCGGCTGCTGCCCGCCCTGGCGGCCCTGGCCTGCGTCACCCGGATCCCGTCCTTCGTCCGGCCGCTGTGGAACCCCGACGAGGGCTACCTCGCCGTGCAGGCGCGGCTGCTGGCGCAGGGCGGCCACCTGTACGAGACGGTCGTGGACCGCAAGCCGCCGCTGGTGCCCTGGCTGTACGAGGCCGCGTTCGCGCTCTGCGGCTCCGGCTCGCTCGCCCCGGTCCGGGTGCTGGCGGTGCTGGCCCAGGCGCTGACGGCCGTGCTGCTGGCCTCGCTGGCCCGGCGCCGCTGGGGCGACACCGCGGGCCGCACCGCCGGGGTGCTGTACCTGCTGGTCTCGGTCGGGCTCAACCCGGAGGACGCGCAGGCCGCCACGTTCGAGGTGTTCATACTGCCGTGCACGGCCGCCGCCCTGTGGTGTGCGGACCGCGGCCGCTGGGCGGCCGCCGGGACGGCCGTCGCCTGCGCCTTCCTCGCCAAGCAGACCGGCGGCGCGGTGCTGCTGCCGGTGGCGTGGTTGCTGCACCGCGCCGGCACCCCGCGGGCGGGCGCGGTACGGCTCGCGGCCGGGTTCGCCCTGCCGGTCGGCTGCGCGGCCCTGGCCACGGACCCGGCCGGCTTCCTGTTCTGGACGGTCACCGGCTCCGCCGCCTACGCCTCCTTCACCGGCTCGGAACTCCACGTCCTCGGCCGGTGCCTGGTCAATACGGCCGTCCTCGCCGTGGCCTGCGCGGGCCTGCTCCCACCCGTGCTGCGGACGCTGCGCACCGCCCGGGTGGCGGCCGACCTGTGGCTGTGGCTCGCCGCCTCGGCGGCCGCCGTCGCCGCCGGGTTCCACTTCTTCGGCCACTACTACCTGCAACTCACCCCGCCCGCCGCCCTGCTGGCCACGGCAGCGCTGCGGCTCCTGCCCCGGGAACGGCTGACGGCCGCCGTCCTCACCTCGGCCGGCTGCTGCGCCCTGTTCCTGACCTGGGGCCTGTTCGCGCCGCGCCCCGAACTCGCCCACGCCCAGCGCCTCGCGGCCGCCCTGGCCCAGCGCACCGCGCCCACCGACCGGGTCCTGGTGTGGGGCATGCACCCCGAGACCTACTGGCTGGCCGGCCGCACCCCCGCCACCCGCTACCTCACCGCGGGCCTGCTGACCAACTACAGCGGCGGCCGCGACGGCCCCCGGGTCGGCGAGGCGTACGCGGTCGAAGGCGCCTGGCAGGTCTTCCGCGCGGAGCTGGCCGCCCACGCCCCAGCCCTCGTCGTCGACGACTCCCGCGGCCGCCCCTACGCCCCGGCCCACGTCCCCACCCTGAACCGCTTCCTGGCCTCCCGCTACGAGGAGGTGGGCCGGGTCGACGGCGCGATCCTGTACGCCCGCACCCCGCACGGCTGACGGTGGAGCGGCCGCTCGGGCGGGTCGGTGCGGGTCCCGCTGCCCCTGGGCCGAGGCCCGGCTTCCGGGCGGCGCTGATGGCCGCACGTACGCCTGCCCCGGCGCCGGCGATCCGCAGAGTGGGGGCGGTCCTCTGCGCCGGGGGCCGCCGCGCGGAGACGGCGGCCGCGCGCCCGATCCTGGCGGTCGACGACCCGGCAGGGTGCACGCGGCGGTCCCGCACACCGCGCGGCTGGACGGCGAGCGGCCGCTCGGGCGGGGCGGTGTGGGTTCCGTGGCTCATGGGCCGAGGCCCGGCTTCCGGGTGGCGATGGCGGCCGCGCACACGCCTGTCCCGGTCGTCGGGCCCCGCGGAGTGAGGAGCGGTCCCTGCGCCGGGTCCGTCGCGCGGCTGGTGAGGTGGTGGCCGTTCGGCCCGGGGCGGTGCCCGGTCCGGCAGGTCGTGGGCCGGTTCCGGTCTGCCGTGCGGAGACGGCGGCTGCGCGCCCGGTCCTGGCGGTCGACGATCCGGCAGGGTGCACGCGGCGGTTCCGCGCACCGCGTGGCCGGCCGGGGAGCGGCTGCTCGGGCCGGGACGGTGGTGTGCGGCAGGGCCTGTTCGGGGGGATGGCCGGCAGGCCCCCTGCTCAGCCGAGGACCGTGCGGGGGCCGGTGACCTGTGCGCCCAGGTCCGTGACGCGGCGGCGCAGTTCGCGGTCGGCCGTGACGACGAGGCGGGGGCGGTCGGGGCTCTGCGCGGTCAGCTCCACGATGCGGTCGTCGCCGCTGCCGGACGCCTCCTCCACCCGTACCCCCGGCACGGAGCGGACCCCGCGCGCCGCGCCCTCGACGACCAGCACGATCTCCACGGGCCCCGCCCGGCCCGGCAGCCCCTCGGCGGCCAGCCGGTCCCGCAGCCGCTCCGCCGCGCCCCTGCGGTCACGCCACCAGCCGTCGGGCCGGGACCCGACCACGTTGGCGCCGTCGACGATCACGAGCAGCGGGCCGTCCGCGTCGTCCGGGGCGCCGTGAGGGTGGTAGTCCATGGGCCCAAGGTACCCACGGCGGCCCGGAGACGGCGGCCGGCTGACGGCGGCTTAGAGTGAACCGGTGAACGGTGACTGGCTCCTGCGCGGCCGCGACGGCCGGCTCATCGTCTACCGGCTCTCGGGTGACGCCGTCCTGTGCCGGTCGGAGCGCGGCCCGGGCGGCCCCTGGACGGACCCGCGCAAGGTGGGCGGCGACCAGCGGCTCCACCCCGCCGGCGGCATCGGCCGGGGCGCCGACGGCTACGCCCACCTGGTCGCCTGGCGGCCCACGAGGAAGGGCGAGTCGGGCCTGGTGCACTCCACCCACTTCCGCCCGCACCTCGCCGCGCTGGACTGGAACCCGATCGGCCATCCGGACAGGAGCGGCGACCGCACCGGCACCCCCGCCGTGGCCGTGGACGCGCAGGGCCGCGCCCATGTCTTCGTGCGCGGGGGCGGTGGCGGGGTGAGCCTGCTCGCGCAGAAGGAGAAGGGCGGCTGGGAGTCCTGGCGGGACCTGAAGGGCCGGGACGTTCAGGACGGGCTCGCGGCGGTGACGGGGCAGTCCGGCCGCATCGAGCTGTACGCGACCGCCCCGGGGACCGTGCTGCACTGGCGTCAGGAGGAGCCCGGCGGCCCGCCGGTCCTGAAGGAGGTTCTGGAGACCGGGGTCCGTCCCGGCACCCTGCGCGCGCTGGCCACCTCCCCGGACGGCACCACCGTCTTCTACACCGACGAAGCGGGCGATCTGTGCGCCTGGCGGCCGGGCGGCAAGCCCGCCACCCTGCTCCCGGCGGCCGGCCCCGGCCCGGTCGCGGCGGTCCGCTGCGAGCTGGACGGCCACGACTGCACACTGCTGGCCCAGCGTTCGGCGAGCGGCCGGGTCGCCTTCGCCGCCTACCCGACCGAGCGGGAGTCGGCGGGCGCCTGGTGGGCGGAGTCCGGACCGCGGCTGCCGATGGACGCCGCGGTGTGCCTGGCGGCGGACGAGGACGGCCGGGTGGTCGCGGCGACGATGTCACCGTCGAGCGGCCAACTCCTGCTCACCCGCCGCAAGTCCGAGCCGGGCCTGGCCCTGGAGGCGTGGCGGGAGATCTGAGTGCGCGATGATGCCGCGGTGGACATCGAGACACTCATCGGCGCCTGGCGGCGCCTCCTCAGCGGATCCGGCAAGTCCTGGGTGCTCTTCGAGCACGGCACCTGTGTGGTGCTGGAGGAGGGCGAGGGGGAACTCGTGGACCGGGCCACCGGCATCCTGCGCGAGTACGGCCCCGTGAGCGTGGGCGGCCCGGCGGGCGACTTCCGGGTGCTCGAGCTCAAGGACGACGAGGGCTGGCTGGTGACGGGCCATCACCCGGACGTCCTCACCTACGTCGCACTCGACGAGCCCGAGGACTCCTCGCACCTGGCCGTCGGCATCCACGGACGGTCCAAGCGCGACCGGGACGGCACCGAGCTGCACGTCGTCCACGTCGAGGACGCCCACCGGGCCGCCCCCTGACACGCCGGTGCCCGGCACACCCCGTGGTGTGCCGGGCACCGTGCGACCGTGCGGGACGGGTTACGCCGGGACGCTCGCCACGCCCGGGGCCAGGAACTTCTTGCCGTTCACGCGCTCCGAGACACCCTCGCGGTCCAGGTACGGCGTGATGCCGCCCAGGTGGAAGGGCCAGCCGGCGCCCGTGATCAGGCAGAGGTCGATGTCCTGCGCCTCGGCGACGACGCCCTCGTCGAGCATGAGCCCGATCTCCTGGGCGACGGCGTCGAGGACACGGTCGCGGACCTGCTCCTCGGTCAGGACGGTGTCGCCCTGCTTCAGCAGCGCGGCGACCTCCGGGTCCAGCTCCGGCTTGCCGCTGTCGTAGACGTAGAAGCCGCGCTTGCCGGCCTTGACGACGGCCGCCAGGTTCGGGGAGACCGTGAAGCGGTCCGGGAAGGCCCGGTTGAGGGTCTCCGAGACGTGCAGGCCGATCGCCGGGCCGACCAGCTCCAGCAGGACCAGCGGGGACATCGGCAGGCCGAGCGGCTCGATCGCCTTCTCGGCGACCTCGACCGGGGTGCCCTCGTCGATCACGTTCTGGATCTCGCCCATGAAGCGGGTCAGGATGCGGTTCACGACGAACGCCGGGGCGTCCTTGGTGAGGACCGCGGTCTTCTTCAGCTTCTTGGCGACGGCGAAGGCCGTGGCCAGCGAGGCGTCGTCGGTCTTCTCGCCGCGGACGATCTCCAGCAGCGGCAGGATCGCGACCGGGTTGAAGAAGTGGAAGCCGACGACCCGCTCGGGGTTCTTCAGCTTCGACGCCATCTCCGTCACCGACAGCGAGGAGGTGTTGGTGGCGAAGATCGCGTGCGCCGGGGCGACCGCCTCGACCTCGGCGAACACCTGCTGCTTGACGCCGATCTCCTCGAAGACGGCCTCGATCACGAAGTCCGCGTCCGAGAAGCCCTCGGCCTTGTCCAGGACACCGGTCACCAGCGCCTTGAGGCGGTTGGCCTTGTCCTGGTTGATCCTGCCCTTGCCGAGCAGCTTGTCGATCTCGGCGTGGACGTAGCCCACACCCTTGTCGACGCGCTCCTGGTCGATGTCGGTCAGGACGACCGGCACCTCGAGGCGGCGCAGGAAGAGCAGCGCGAGCTGGGAGGCCATCAGACCGGCGCCGACGACACCGACCTTGGTGACCGGACGGGCCAGGTTCTTGTCCGGGGCGCCCGCGGGGCGCTTGCCGCGCTTCTGCACCAGGTTGAACGCGTAGATGCCGGAGCGCAGTTCGCCACCCATGATCAGGTCGGCGAGCGCCTGGTCCTCGGCGTCGTAACCCTGCTGCAGGTCGCCGTTCTTGGCGGCCGCGATGATGTCCAGGGCACGGTAGGCGGCCGGGGCGGCGCCGTGCACCTTGGAGTCGGCGACGAATCGGCCCTTGGCGACGGCCTGGTCCCAGGCCTCGCCGCGGTCGATGGCCGGACGCTCGACCTTGAGGTCGCCGTTCAGCACCTGGGCGGTCCAGATCAGCGACTGCTCCAGGAAGTCGGCGCCCTCGAAGAGCGCGTCGGCGATGCCCAGGTCGAAGACCTGCTGCCCCTTGAGCTGCTTGTTCTGGTTCAGGCTGTTCTCGATGATGACCGAGACGGCCTTCTCGGCGCCGATCAGGTTCGGCAGGATCGTGCAGCCGCCCCAGCCCGGGACCAGACCGAGGAAGACCTCGGGGAGGGAGAACGCCGGGATCGCCTTGGAGACGGTCCGGTAGGTGCAGTGCAGGCCGACCTCGACGCCGCCGCCCATGGCCGCGCCGTTGTAGTACGCGAAGGTCGGGACCGCGAGGCCCGCGAGGCGCTTGAAGACCTCGTGGCCGCCCTTGCCGATGGCCAGCGCGTCCTCGTGCTTCTTCAGCAGCTCGACGCCCTTGAGGTCGGCGCCCACCGCGAAGATGAACGGCTTGCCGGTGACACCGGCGCCGACGATCGTGCCCTCGGCCGCCTCCTTCTCGACCTGGTCGACGGCGGCGTTGAGGTTCGCCAGCGACTGCGGGCCGAAGGTGGTCGGCTTGGTGTGGTCCAGGCCGTTGTCCAGGGTGATCAGGGCGAACCGCCCGGCACCGGACGGCAGGTCGAGGTGGCGCACGTGCGCCTGCGTGACTACCTCGTCCGGGAACAGCTCGGCCGCGCCCTTCAGGAGTTCAGCGGTGGTGCTCACTTGTCGCCTCCGTCGAAGTGCGGGTTCTCCCAGATGACCGTCGCGCCCATGCCGAAGCCGACGCACATGGTGGTCAGGCCGTAGCGGACCTCCGGCTGCTCCTCGAACTGGCGGGCCAGCTGCGTCATCAGACGGACGCCGGAGGAGGCCAGCGGGTGACCGAAGGCGATCGCGCCGCCGTACTGGTTGACGCGCGCGTCGTCGTCCGCGATGCCGTAGTGGTCGAGGAACGCGAGGACCTGGATGGCGAAGGCCTCGTTGACCTCGAACAGGCCGATGTCGGAGATGGACAGGCCCGCCTTGGCGAGGGCCTTCTCCGTGGCCGGGATCGGGCCGTAGCCCATGACCTCGGGCTCCACGCCGGCGAAGGCGTAGGAGACCAGGCGCATCTTGACCGGCAGGTTGTTCTCGCGGGCGAAGTCCTCGGACGCGATGATCGAGGCGGTGGCGCCGTCGTTCAGGCCGGCCGCGTTGCCGGCGGTGACCCGGCCGTGCACGCGGAACGGGGTCTTCAGGCCCGACAGGCTCTCCAGGGTGGTGCCCGGGCGCATCGGCTCGTCGGCCGTGACCAGGCCCCAGCCGGTCTCGCCGGCCTCGGGGTTGGTGCGGCGCACCGAGATCGGCACCAGGTCCTGCTGGATCTTGCCGTTGGCGTACGCCTTGGCGGCCTTCTCCTGCGAGCGCACCGCGTACTCGTCGGCGCGCAGCTTGGTGATGTGCGGGTAGCGGTCGTGCAGGTTCTCCGCCGTCATGCCCATGAACAGGGCGGACTCGTCGACCAGTTTCTCGCTCACGAACCGCGGGTTGGGGTCCACGCCCTCGCCCATCGGGTGGCGGCCCATGTGCTCGACGCCACCGGCGATGACGGCGTCGTAGGCGCCGAAGGCGATCGAACCGGCGGTCGTGGTCACGGCGGTCAGGGCGCCGGCGCACATGCGGTCGATCGAGTAGCCGGGGACGGACTGCGGGAGGCCCGCGAGGATGCCGGCCGTGCGGCCGAGGGTCAGGCCCTGGTCACCGATCTGGGTGGTCGCGGCGATGGCGACCTCGTCGATCTTCTTCGGGTCCAGACCCGGGTTGCGGCGCAGCAGCTCCCGGATCGCCTTCACGACCAGGTCGTCGGCGCGGGTCTCGTGGTAGATGCCCTTCGGGCCCGCCTTGCCGAACGGGGTGCGGACGCCGTCGACGAAGACGACGTCCCTGACGGTACGAGGCACGATGGCTCTCCTCCAGGGTGCGGGGTGGCACTGCCGCGCAACGCTGAGCGCGCGCTCAGGTCCCATGCTACTTATGAGTAACGTAGCTGCACAGTCCTGCCGGGGGGAGCGGCGAAGGTCACATCCGCAGGGCGGCCCCGCGTACGCCGACGGGGCCCCGGATCTTGGCGCGATCTCGACGTTCCCGTTCCGCTTCCGCGGACCGTCCCAGGCGTTCTGCTCAGGCGCTCTTCGCGGACAGCGCCGCCGTCAGCACGGGCGTCACCAGCTCGATCTGCCACGGCCGGGCACCGTAGCCCGCCAGGGCGGCTGCCACGTCGCTGGACGCGGGCGGCTCCCAGCAGACCCGGCGCACGGTGTCCGGGGAGATCAGGTTCTCCTGGGGCATGCTCAGCCGCTCGGCCAGCGCCGAGACCCCGGCCCGCGCGGCCGACAGCCGGGCCGCTGCCACGGGGTCCTTGTCCGCCCACGCGCGGGGCGGCGGGGGGCCGGTGACGGGCTGTCCGGGCATGGGCAGCGACGTGTCGGGCAGTGCCCTCGCCCGGTCGATCGCCGCCTGCCACTGCTCCAGCTGCCGCCGCCCGGTCCGGTGCCCGAACCCGTTGAGCGCGGACAGCGCGTGCACGCCGGACGGCAGCGCGAGCGCCGCCTCCACGATCGCCGCGTCGCTCAGCACCTTCCCCGGCGACACGTCGCGGCGCTGCGCGATGCGGTCCCGGGCCTCCCACAGCTCCCGTACGACGGCGAGCTGCCGGCGCCGGCGCACCTTGTGCATGCCGGACGTGCGGCGCCACGGGTCCTTGCGGGGCTCGGCGGGCGGCGCGGACGCGATGGCGTCGAACTCCTGGTGCGCCCACTCCAGCTTGCCCTGCCGGTCGAGCTCCTTCTCCAGGGCGTCGCGCAGGTCGACCAGCAGCTCGACGTCGAGGGCCGCGTACCGCAGCCACGGCTCGGGCAGCGGCCGGGTGGACCAGTCGACGGCGGAGTGCCCCTTCTCCAGGACGAAGCCGAGGACGCCCTCGACCATGGCGCCGAGACCGACGCGGGGGAAGCCGGCGAGCCGGCCGGCCAGCTCGGTGTCGAACAGGACGTCCGGCACCATGCCTATCTCGCGCAGGCACGGCAGGTCCTGGGTCGCGGCGTGCAGGACCCACTCGACGCCGGACAGTGCGGCGCCCAAGCCGGACAGGTCGGGGCAGGCGACCGGGTCGATCAGCGCGGTGCCGGCGCCCTCGCGGCGCAGCTGCACCAGATAGGCGCGCTGGCCGTAGCGGTAGCCGGAGGCCCGCTCGGCGTCGACGGCGACGGGGCCGCTGCCGGCGGCGAAGGCGGAGACCACCTCGGCGAGGGCGGTGGCGTCGGCGATCACCGGCGGAACGCCCTCGCGGGGTTCGAGCAGGGGAGTCGGCGCCCCGGTCACAGAAGACCCGGCGTCGTCCGGAGGAGTGCCCCCGGGAGTGCGCAGGGAACTGTCTGCTGCGGTGTCTTGGGCGTCGGTCACCTGTCAAGGGTATCCGTGTGCGGACGGCGCCCGTCGACGGAACGTTCCGTGCCCGGGCCCCCGGGGGGGGT
>NZ_JAJSZC010000050.1:0-21445 GCF_036815105.1 Streptomyces sp. IBSBF 3136 | reverse complement strand
CCGACCCCCGCCGCCCCCCCCCCCCGCGCCCCCACCCCCCCCCCCCCCCCCCCACCGGGGGGTCGTAAACCAGTCAAGGCGGTGAAACCGCGGGTTCACACGAGTGAACCGTTCCTTCCGCCGGCGGCCCGTCCGGTGCGGCCGCGCAGGGGGTCGGTGGGGGCAGGGATCGCGGGAGGGCAAGGATCAGAGAGGGCAGCTGTAAGAGGGAAGGCGCAGGTAGGTAGAGGCGGTCAGTGGATGATTCCGGTGCGCAGGGCCACGGCGACCATGCCGGCCCGGTCGCCCGTGCCGAGCTTGCGCGCGATGCGGGCGAGGTGGCTCTTGACGGTCAGGGCCGACAGGCCCATCGAGACGCCGATCGCCTTGTTCGACTGGCCTTCCGCGACCAGCCGCAGCACCTCGACCTCGCGGCCTGACAGCTCCCGGTAGCCGCCCGGGTGGCTCGGGGCACCCGGGGGGCGGCGGTGCATCCGGGCGGCTGCGCCGAGGGGAGTGGTACCCGGCCGGGCGGGGAGCCCGATGTTCGTCCGGGTGCCGGTGACGACGTAGCCCTTGACACCGCCCGCGAGGGCGTTGCGCACGGCGCCGATGTCGTCGGCGGCGGAGAGGGCCAGCCCATTGGGCCAGCCCGCGGCGCGGGTCTCGGACAGCAGGGTCAGTCCGGAACCGTCGGGCAGGTGGACGTCGGCGACGCAGATGTCGCGGGGGTTGCCGATGCGGGGACGAGCCTCCGCGATGGACGAGGCCTCGATGACGTCGCGCACACCGAGCGCCCACAGATGGCGGGTGACGGTGGAGCGAACGCGCGGGTCGGCCACGACCACCATGGCGGTGGGCTTGTTCGGGCGGTAGGCGACCAGGCTTGCGGGCTGCTCGAGGAGAACGGACACCAGGCCTCCTGGGGTGGGGGGACGGGGCCGGCTTGTGGGGATGAAGCCGGGACGAACCGTGCTTTGAAGGTCACAGTCGTCTTCGGCAGCAAACCCGTCCTCCTTTAGAGAATGATCACGATCTAGTGAGTAACAATCCGTGCAATTCGGACACGCGATCGATCATCCGAAGATCGAGTCGGTTCGGGCCTTTGTCATTCGAGTTCGGAAAGTGGCCGTATCGACAAAGAGATGGTCAATGTGGCGCCCGGGAGGGTTACCAGGGAACGATCCGGGACCGCGTCACCGGGACTGCGGACCCCTGCGCTGCGGCAGGGTCACCACCGAGGCGTCGCCCGGGCCGGCCGGCGGCAGCCCGCCGACCTGCGCCAGCAGATCGCACCAGGACGCCAGGTGGGCGGCGGTGTCGGGGACCCCGCCCAGGCCCTCGCGGGGGGTCCAGGAGGCGCGGATCTCGATCTGCGAGGCGGGCGGCCGCTCCGACAGACCGCCGAAGTAGTGCGAACTCGCCCGCGTGACCGTGCCGCTCGGCTCGCCGTACGTCAGCCCGCGCGACTGCAGCGCACCGGTCAGCCACGACCAGCACACCTCGGGCAGCAGCGGATCGGCCGCCATCTCCGGCTCCAGCTCCGCGCGCACCAGCGTCACCAGCCGGAAGGTCCCGTGCCAGGCGTCGTGCCCCGCCGGGTCGTGCAGCAGCACCAGCCGGCCGTCGGCCAGATCCTGGTCGTCGTCGACCACGACGGCCTCCAGCGCGTACGCGAACGGCGCCAGCCGCTGCGGCGCGGGCGTCGGCTCCACCTCGATCTGCGGCCGCAGCCGGCAGCCGCGCAGGGCCTCGACCGCGGCACGGAAAGCCGGTGGACCCGAGGTACTGGAGTGGCGGTCCCCCTCCCCGCTGTCCTTCGCGTCGTCCGTTCCGTCAGCGTCGTCCGACCTTCGTCCCTGAGCCGCAGCCATGCGGGAAGGGTAAGGGGAAGCGGTGCCCGGTGCTGAGCTAGACACCCCGCGCCGTTTCCCGCCCTGCCGGGGCTGGGCTGAAAGGAGCGTCCCGGCGTCGTGCGAGACTGGCCCCGTGACCGCGAACGACGCCCCTTCGGGCAAGCAGCCGACAGCGACGTACGACAGCGCCTTCCTCAAGGCGTGCAGGCGCGAGCCCGTGCCGCACACGCCCGTGTGGTTCATGCGCCAGGCCGGCCGTTCGCTCCCGGAGTACCGCAAGGTGCGCGAGGGCGTCCCGATGCTCGAGTCCTGCATGCGGCCCGAACTGGTCACCGAGATCACGCTGCAGCCGGTGCGGCGCCACGACGTGGACGCGGCGATCTACTTCAGCGACATCGTCGTCCCGCTCAAGGCCATCGGCCTCGACCTCGACATCAAGCCCGGCGTCGGCCCGGTCGTCGAGCAGCCGATCCGCACCCGCGCCGACCTCGCCCGGCTGCGCGACCTCACCCCCGAGGACGTCACCTACGTCACCGAGGCCATCGGCATGCTCACCCGCGAGCTGGGCGCCACCCCGCTGATCGGTTTCGCCGGCGCGCCCTTCACCCTGGCGAGCTACCTCGTCGAGGGCGGCCCGTCCCGCACGTACGAGAACGCCAAGGCGATGATGTACGGCGACCCGGAGCTGTGGGCCGACCTGCTGGACCGCCTCGCCGACATCACGGCCGCCTTCCTCAAGGTCCAGATCGAGGCGGGCGCCTCCGCCGTCCAGCTGTTCGACTCCTGGGTCGGCGCGCTGGCCCCGGCCGACTACCGCCGCTCCGTGATGACCGCCTCGGCGAAGGTCTTCGACGCCGTCGCCGGATACGGCGTGCCGCGCATCCACTTCGGCGTCGGCACCGGCGAGCTGCTGAAGCTCATGGGCGAGGCCGGAGCGGACGTCGTCGGCGTCGACTGGCGCATCCCGCTGGACGAGGCGGTGCGCCGCGTCGGCCCCGGCAAGGCGCTCCAGGGCAACCTCGACCCGACCGTCCTGTTCACCGACAAGGACACCGTCGAGGCCCGCGCCCGCGAGGTGCTGGACGCGGCCGCCGGTCTCGAGGGCCACGTGTTCAACCTCGGCCACGGGGTCATGCCCGACACCGACCCCGACGCGCTCACCCGCCTCGTGGACTACGTCCACAGCCACAGCGCCCGCTGAGCGCGCTCGCTCACCACACCTGACGGGGTCGGGCCTGCCTGCCGAACAGCAGGCGGCGCGGTTCCGGCGGGGGCGGGGTGCCGGGCTTGAGCGGCCAGGCCAGCAGCATGCCCGCCACGAAGCCCACCACATGGGCCGCGTAGGCCACCGTTCCGGCGCCGGAGACACCGTGCCCGGAGGAGTACACCGCCTGGAGCCCGAACCAGAAGCCCAGCACCAGCCAGGCGGGCAGCCGCAGCGGCAGGAACACCAGGAACGGGACGAGCACCCAGACCCTGGCCCTCGGATACAGCACCAGATAGGCGCCCAGGACTCCGGCGATCGCCCCGGAGGCGCCGATCAGCGGGTCGCCGGAGCCGTCGTTGAGCAGCGCGAAGCCGTAGCCGGCCGCGTAGCCGCAGACGACGTAGAAGAGGAAGTAGCGGATGTGGCCCATCCGGTCCTCGACGTTGTTGCCGAAGATCAGCAGGAAGAGCATGTTGCCCAGCAGGTGCAGCCAGCCGCCGTGCAGGAACATCGCCGTGAAGACGGACAGCAACGGGTTCTTGTGGTAGCCCGGCGGTGCCACCACGCAGCCCGGGCCGTGCGGCCCGACGCCGACGGCGCCCGTCGGCACCAGCCGGGGCATCTCCTGGTGGATCAGCTCCCTGGGGACGGCCGCGTACCGGTCCATGAAGGCCTGGAGATGGCACAGTTGCGCCAGGTCGCCGCCGCCGGACACGGAACCGGCTATGCCGGGTGTGGTGAGGAAGACGAGGACGTTGACGGCGATCAGCGCGTACGTCACATAGGGCGTGCGGCGCACCGGGTTCACGTCATGGACGGGGATGACCACACAGGAGTACTGCCCCCGATGCGGGGAGTGAATCGGTGAACGCGTCCGGTCAGGTGTGCGTATTTCCTGTCAACCGACGTGAGGATCAGGCGATGAGCGAACGAGTTACTCCTCCTATGCATGCCCTGCCCGACGGCGAGGCGGAGATCTCCCTGGTGGTACGGCTCCCCTGGGAGGACGTCGCCCGGCTCGGCCAGGAGGCGGGCCGGCTGGCCGCCCAGATGCAGCGGCCCGTGACCCTGGACGAGGCCGTGAGCCACCGGCTGCGCTCCGCCCGGCCCGGCGCCGCGTCGCACGCCAGGCCGGCCGGGGAGCAGCCCGCCGCCGTCGCCTCCAGCGGCTCCGTGGCCTCCCTGCCGCGGCTCAGCGGCACCGCCTGACCGGCACCCGCGGGCGGGAGCCCGGCCGGACCCGTGGCGGCCGGCCGGCCCGCCGGCGCCCCGCTACCGCGACCCCGCGCGCACCTTCGCCGTCGCCTTGCGCGCCGCCACCAGCACCGGGTCCCACACGGGCGAGAAGGGCGGGGCGTAGCCCAGGTCGAGCGCCGTCATCTGTTCCACCGACATGCCCGCCGTGAGGGCCACCGCGGCGATGTCGACCCGCTTGCCCGCCCCCTCTCTGCCGACGATCTGCACGCCCAGCAGACGCCCGGTGCGGCGCTCGGCGAGCATCTTGACCGTCATGGGGGAGGCGCCCGGGTAGTAGCCGGCGCGGCTGGTCGACTCGATGGTGACGGTCTCGTACCGCAGGCCCACGCGGTGCGCGTCCTTCTCGCGCAGACCGGTGCGGGCGATCTCCAGGTCGCACACCTTGCTCACCGCCGTGCCGACCACCCCCGGGAAGGTGGCGTAACCGCCGCCCACGTTGGTGCCGACGACCTGCCCGTGCTTGTTGGCGTGGGTGCCCAGCGGCACGTACTGCTCCTGGCCCGAGACCAGGTTCAGCACTTCGACGCAGTCGCCGCCCGCCCACACGTTCTCCTGCCCGCGCACCCGCATCGCGAGGTCGGTGAGCAGCCCGCCGTGGGCGCCGAGGGGCAGGCCCGCCGCCCGCGCGAGCCCGGTCGCCGGGCGCACCCCGATACCGAGGACGACGACGTCCGCGGGGTACTCGGCGTCCTCCGTGGCCACCGCGCGGACCCGGCCGTCGCCGCCGGTGAGCAACCCGGTGACCTCGGTGTCGTTCACCATGGTGATGCCCAGGCCCTCCATGGCCCGGTGCACCAGGCGGCCCATGTCCGGGTCGAGGGTCGACATGGGCTCCCTGCCGCGGTTGACCATCGTCACCTCGAAGCCGCGTTTGATCAGCGCCTCCGCCATCTCGACCCCGATGTAACCCGCCCCGACCACCACCGCCCGGCGGCCGCGCGTGTCGGCCAGCGTGTCGAGCAGCGCCTGCCCGTCGTCCAGGGTCTGCACGCCGTGCACCCCGGGGGCGTCCACCCCCGGCATGTCGGGACGGACCGGGGCGGCGCCGGTGGCGATGACGAGCTTGTCGTACGACGTCCAGGACTCCTCCCCGGAATCGACGTCACGCGCGCGTACCCGGCTGCCCGCCAGGTCGATCTCCGTGACCTCCGTCCGCATCCTGAGGCCGATGTCCCGCGCGCGGTGCTCGTCGGGCGTGCGGGCCACCAGGTGGTCCCGCTCGGGCACGTCACCGCCGACCCAGTACGGGATGCCGCACGCCGAGTAGGAGGTGAAGTGCCCGCGCTCGAACGCCACGATCTCCAGCTCGTCCGGCCCCCGCATCCGGCGCGCCTGCGACGCCGCGGACATGCCCGCCGCGTCGCCTCCGATCACGACCAGCCGTTCCCTGCCGCCCCGCCCACCATGGATGCTCATGCGAACACGCTACGGGCCGGGGCCCGTTCAGTCCCGGCCGGGCTCGCCGGGGGAGTCCGGCACGGGACGTGCGGTCGGCAGCGGGCCGGGGGCCGTCGCCGCGGACGCGGGCTCCGGGCGGCGCGGCAGCCGCGGGCGCACGACCCGCAGCCACACCACGGCCAGGAGCGCGGCGAGCGCGCCGAACGGCAGGGCCGCGCCCAGCGCCAGGGCGATCCAGCGCAGCAGCGTGACGAGGACGTGCCAGCCGCCCGACAGCGCGTCCGCGAAACCCGGCGCCCCGTCCCGGGCGGCCTTCTTCACCGGGGTCCCGGCCAGCGACAGGGTGATCGTCGCCAGGGCGGTGCGGTCCTTCAGGGACGCCTGCCGGGCGAGCAGCGCCTCCAGGTCCGCCTGTCGGCTGCTCAGCTCCCCTTCCAGGGTGACGACGTCGCTCAGCTTGTCCGCGCGGTCCATCAGCGTCCGGATGCGGGCCACGCTCGCCCGCTGCGACCTGATCCGGCTGTCCACGTCCACGACCTGGTCGGTGACGTCCACCGCCTTCGCCGTCCGTTCGACGAGCCTGCCGGAGCCCTGGAGGGCGGTGAGGACCTCGTCGTAGCGCGCGGTCGGCACCCGGAGCACCACCCGGGTCCGCTCGCGACCCCCGGAGTCCCGGGTGGTGCGCTCCTGGCCGACGTAGCCGCCCGCGCCCTCGGCGGTCGTACGGGCCTCGTCCAGTGCCCGGGGCACGTCCTTGACCTCGACGGTCAGGGAGGCGGTGCGGATGACGGCGCTCGGGACGGACCTCGGCGCCCGGGCGGGCCCGGCCTCGCCCGCGCGGCCGTCCCCGGCCTCGCCCGCGCGGCCGTCCCCGGCGGCGCCCGCCCGGCGTCCGGCGCCGTCCGCGGCGGACTTCGCGGCGCCGTCCGCGGCGGACTTCGCCGAGTCGCCGCCCGTGTCGTCCGCGCCGCCGCACCCGGCGAGCGCCAGAGAGGCGGCGAGCAGGACCCCGGCGAGGGCCCGCACGGTGCTTGCGGGACGGGTGGTGCGTGGTGGTGTGCGCATGGGCGGTGCCCCCCTGTGGCGGTGACCGATGACGCTCCTTCGACGCCGGGGCGGCCGGCGACGTTCGGCCGGCACCGGTCCCGATGCGGTCACGGTCCGGACCCGGCGCGGACACCGGGCCCCGGCGGTGGTGCCGGTGGGGTCTGAGAGAGTGGGGGCATGAGCGCGAGGGGTACGAGCAGCGGGCATGTCGTCGTGGTCGGAGCGGGTGTGGCCGGGCTGGCGGCCGCTCACCGGCTGCTCGGGAACGGCGCGCGAGTGACCGTGCTGGAGGCGTCCGGGCGGGTCGGCGGCAAGCTGCTGCCGGGCGAGATCGCGGGCGTACGGGTGGACCTGGGCGCCGAGTCGATGCTCGCCCGCCGCCCCGAGGCCGTGACCCTCGCCCGCGAGGTGGGCCTCGGCGCACGGCTCCGGCCGCCGGCCACGGCGAGTGCCTCGATCTGGACCCGCGGCGCCCTGCGCCCGATGCCCAAGGGCCATGTGATGGGCGTGCCCGGCACCGCCGCCGCCCTGGCCGGCGTCCTGTCCGACGAGGGCCTGGCCCGGATCGAGCGCGACGCCGACCTGCCCCGCACCGAGGTCGGCGACGACGTGGCGGTCGGCGCGTACGTGGCGGCGCGGCTCGGCCGCGAGGTCGTCGACCGCCTGGTGGAACCCCTGCTCGGCGGCGTCTACGCGGGCGACGCGTACCGCATCTCGCTGCGCTCCGCCGTCCCCCAGCTCTACCAGGCCGCGCGCACGCACGACTCGCTCACCGAGGCGGTCCGCGAGATCCAGGCCCGCACCACCGCGGGCGGCCCGACCGGCCCGGTGTTCATGGGTATCGAGGGTGGCGTGGGCAGCCTGCCGCTCGCGGTGGCCGAGTCGGTCCGGGCCCGGGGCGGCGAGATCGTCACCGGGGCGCCGGTGACGGAGCTGCGCCGCGCGGGCGGCGGCACCTGGCGCGTCGTCGCCCGGGACCGTGTGCTGCACGCGGACGCCGTGATCGTCGCCGTGCCCGCCCCGGCCGCCGCCGCGCTGCTGCGCGCCGAGGCACCCGCCGCCGCGGCCGAGCTCGCCGCCGTGGAGTACGCCTCCATGGCCCTGGTCACCCTCGCCTACCGCCGCGCGGAGACCTCCCTGCCCGAGGGCAGCGGCTTCCTCGTGCCGCCCGTCGACGGGCACACCATCAAGGCGTCGACCTTCGCCTCGCGCAAGTGGGGCTGGATCGCCGACGAGGATCCCGGCCTGCTCGTCCTGCGCACCTCGGTCGGCCGGTACGGCGAGACCGAGATCCTCCGCCGCGACGACGCCGACCTGGTGGAGCTCTCCCGCCACGACCTGCGCGAGGCCACCGGCCTGGACGCCGAGCCCGTCGCGACCCGCGTCACCCGCTGGACCGACGGCCTGCCCCAGTACCCGGTCGGCCACCACGCGCGCGTGGCGCGCATCCGCGCGCACGTCGCCGCTCTGCCGGGCCTCGCCCTGTGCGGCGCGCAGTTCGACGGCGTCGGCATCCCCGCCTGTATCGCCAGTGCCTACGCGGCGGTCGACCAGATCCACGGGGACCCGAGGGCCGTGCGGGAGCTCACCGCCCACCCGGTGCAGAGTCTGCACGGCGGAGCGGGAGAATAGGGGACATGAGTGACGACGCCCCCACCACCGAGTCCGGCAGGATCCCGAACAAGGGCAAGCTGGCCAAGGACCTCAACGAGGTCATCCGCTACACGCTGTGGTCCGTCTTCAAGCTGAAGGACGTGCTGCCCGAGGACCGCGCGGGCTACGCGGACGAGGTCCAGGAGCTGTTCGACCAGCTCGCCGCCAAGGACGTGACGATCCGCGGGACCTACGACGTGTCCGGTCTGCGCGCCGACGCCGACCTCATGATCTGGTGGCACGCGGAGACCGCCGACCAGCTCCAGGAGGCGTACAACCTCTTCCGCCGCACCCGGCTCGGCCGCGCGCTGGAGCCGGTGTGGTCGAACATGGCGCTGCACCGCCCCGCCGAGTTCAACCGCTCGCACATCCCGGCGTTCCTCGCCGACGAGACGCCCCGCAACTACGTGAGCGTCTACCCCTTCGTGCGCTCCTACGACTGGTACCTGCTGCCCGACGAGGACCGCCGCCGCATGCTCGCCGACCACGGCAAGATGGCCCGCGGCTACCCGGACGTGCGCGCCAACACGGTCGCCTCGTTCTCGCTCGGCGACTACGAGTGGGTCCTGGCCTTCGAGGCCGACGAGCTGTACCGCATCGTCGACCTCATGCGCCACCTGCGCGGCTCCGAGGCCCGCCGGCACGTCCGCGAGGAGATCCCGTTCTACACCGGCCGCCGCAAGTCGGTCGCCGACCTGGTCGCCGGCCTGGCCTAGGGCCTGTTGCGAAGGTGGCCTCGTCGCCCGGACGGCAGAGGACCACTTTCGCCCCAGGCCGTAGGCGGACCGGCCCTCAGGACTTGCCCTTCAGGGAGTCCCGTGAGGGCTGTGCGGTGGGGTGGCCGGCCGGGGCCTCGGGCCTCGGCTCCGGGTGCGGTGCGCAGGCCGCGCGCCGCCCCGGGACACGGCCCTCCAGCAGATAGGCCTCCATGTGGGCGTTGACGCACGCGTTGGGGCCGCCCCCGAGCCCGTGCGCGCCCGCGTCCCGCTCGGTCACCAGCACCGAGCCGGCAAGGCGCCGGTTCATCTCCAGCGCGCCCGCGTACGGCGTGGCCGCGTCCCGCTCGGCCGCCAGGATCAGCACCGGGGGCAGCTCGCCGGGCCCGGTCCGCACGTCGAGCGGCCGCTGCCGGGGGGCGGGCCAGTAGGCGCACGGCAGGTTCATCCAGGCGTTGTCCCAGGTCTCGAAGGGCGCCACGCGCGCCAGCCGGGTGTTGTCGCGGTCCCACACCTTCCAGTCCGTGGGCCAGGCCGCGTCGTTGCACTCGACGGCCGTGTAGACCGCGCTGCCGTTCTCGGCCGCCGCGGCCGTCCCGGGGCCCGGCACGGCCAGCCGGACCAGCGGGTTCACGTCACCCTTCAGATAGGCCGACAGCGCGGCGGCCCGGCTCGGCCAGTAATCGTCGTAGTACCCGGCGGTGAGGAACACGCCCTGCAACTGGCCCGGCCCGACCTTCCCGCCCGCCGCCTTGCGGGCCAGCCGGGCGCGCGCGGTGTCGTAACTGCCCTGCACCCGCGCGGCGGTACGGCCGAGCCGGTACACGTCGTCGTGCCGGGCGATCCACTCACGGAAGTCGGCCCAGCGGTCCTCGAACGCGGCCGACTGGTCGAGGTTGTCGCGGTACCAGACCTTCACCGGGTCCGGGTCCACCGCCGAGTCCAGCACCATCCGCCGTACGTGCGAGGGGAACAGCGTCGCAAAGAGCGCGCCGAAGTAGGTGCCGTACGAGGCCCCGACGAAGGTCAGCCGCTCCTCGCCCAGCGCGGCCCGCAGGACGTCCAGGTCGCGGGCGTTGTTGAGCGAGTTGTAGAACCGCAGCCCGGCGCCCGAGCGGCGGGCGCAGCCGCGCGCGTACGCCCTGGCCTCGGCGACGCGCTGCCGCTTGTACTCCTCCGAGGGGTGCGTCGGCGACTGGGTGGGGGCCCGGTAGTACCGCTCGGGCTCCACGCAGGACAGCGGCGCCGAGTGCTCCACACCGCGCGGCGCGTAGCCGATCAGGTCGTAGGCGGCGGCGATCCGCTGCCACCCGGGCAGCGTGCCGATCAGCGGGAAGGCCATGCCGGAGGCGCCGGGGCCGCCCGGGTTGTAGACGAGGGCGCCCTGCCGCGGCACCTTCCGCTTGCTGTTGTGCGGGTCCTTGTGGGTGGCCGGGATCCGGCTGACGGTCAGTCTGATCTGCCTGCCGTCGGGGTGGGCGTAGTCCAGGGGCACGCTCACCGTGCCGCAGCGCAGGGTGTCGGGCGCGCCCAGGTCGGCGGGGCACGCGCCGAAGTCGACGCCCGCGGCGCGGGCCCGGGCGGCGGCCACCGCGGCCCCGCGCGGCTCGGCGGCGCCCGGCAGCGCGGGGCTGCCGCCCGCCGGGGCCGCGGCCAGGGTGGTCACCAGCAAGGACCCGGCGGCCGTGTAAAGGGCGGCAGCTCTCATCGCGTATCCCTTCGGTGCGCGGCGGCGATGGCACTGCTGCCACGGCCCGGCGGTCACACAAGGGATGTTTCGTTCGGCGCGGGGTGAAGGCAAGCACCGCCCGGCGGGTGTCGCCGTCAATGCCCCCTGTGCGCGGGCTTCCGCGCGCCCGGGCGCGGCCTCACGGCCGCCAGGGCTGGTCGCGGTGGGTGAAGGCGGCGCGCAGCTCCGGCTCGCCGATCGCGCGTATGCCGCGCACGGCGACGGAGGTGAGGAAGGACCGTTCGTCGCCGGCCCGGTGCGGCCGCCGGGGCAGCGCCCCGAGCAGCCGCTGCCCGGCGGGCGAGGCCCAGCGCGAGTACGGGTGCGCCTCGACCCGGGCGATGGCCAGGCAGCTGAGGGTCAGGACCAGGGGCAGCGCGAACCACAGGGCGAGCAGCGGGCGCGGCATCCCGCTCTGACCGGGCATCAGCAGCGCGGTCAGGCCGAGCGCGAGCACGGCCAGGGCGGCGGCGCGGACCTGCCGGATGCCGGACGCCACGGTCGTGCCCACGCCGTCGGGCACCGCGAGCCCCGCCCGCACCAGCTTGTCGGCGAGCCCGCGTACCGCGTCGGCGCCGGCCGCGGCGGCCCGGACCGGAGCGATCCGCGACTGCCCCTCGGGGCCGATCGCCCCTATGACGGACCGCTCCATCTCGTCGTGGCCGCGCGGGTCCACGACCGTGGCCCAGCCGGTGTGCGCGAGCAGCAGCCGCCGCTGCCGGGCCATCGACACCATGGTCACGTCGGCGACCCGCACCGGGCCGCCGGACAGGAACGCCGCCTCGTACAGGGTGAGTTCGTGTCCGCGTCCCGCGGAGTGGCCGTCCGTGCCGACGGCCGCGGCGCGAACGGCGGCCAGGCACAGCCGGGTACACGCGGCACCGGCGAACGCCCAGGCCAGGAGCAGCAGAAGGACCCAGAACATGACGTGTTTTCTATGTCAGCCCGCACGAAAACGCCATGCCCTGTTCACTATCCGGACCGAGCGTCGCCCTGCTGTGACGTTCCGCTCGGGTCGCAGGTCAGGACGGCGAGGGCGCCACCGGGACAGCGGAGCCGGGGTCGACGACCGGGGGCGTGGGCACCGCGGACGGCGGCGCGGCGAGCTCCCGGGCCAGGGCGGAGAAGTCGACGTACCCGGTGGCCTCCAGCACCTTGATGTGGTCGAGCACGGTCGCGTTCGCGTCGTCGGCCAGGTCGCGGACGAGCGAGTTCTGGGTGCCGGCGCGGACCTGGGCGACCAGCGAGAACACCCGGCCGTGCGCGAGGCGCAGGATGTCCGCGAACTGCCGGTCGAACTCCTGGCCCTTCGCGGCGCGCAGCGTGGCGAGCCACTGCCGCTGCTGGTCGTTGGGCTGGTTCGGCAGGGGTATGCCGAGCTGCGAGGCGACGGTGCGGTCGTGCGCGTCGAGGGTGGTGTGCCCGTTGACCAGGTGCTGACCGGCGTCCCGTACGGCCTGGGTGCTCCCCCTGCTCTCCGCGAGTTCGCCGGCGGGCAGCTCCCACAGGCCGGCCAGTCTGACCTTGGTGACGAAGTCCCGGTCCTGCGCGGACAGCGGGCCGTACGGGGTCGTCACGGTCGAGTCGCTCAGGACGTTCGCGCCGGCCGCGTCCGGCCGGTCGGTGTACGACCAGAGGGGAAAGAGCAGCGCCGCGGCGGTCGCCGCGAGGGCCGCGATGATGAGCCCGGTTCCGCTGAGTATGCCTCGGCCCTTGATGGGGGGTCGCGGTCGCATGGTGCCTCCTGCTCCGCACGCCGGGGGTGCTGACGGGTGCGGGCTAGGCATAGTACTTGGGGTTCCCGGCGCTACCCGGAACGGCACCGGCCGGTCACGGCCGGCCGAGGGGCGGGCGGTGTCCCCGGCGCGGGGCCGCTCAGCCCCGCCGCAGCAGCACCCGCGCCCGCGCCCCCAGCCCACGGGGCCGGGGGGCCGGTCCCGCGCGGTCCCGCCACCACCGGCGCAGCTCCCGCCGGGCGCGCGCGTCCGCGGGCCTGCCGACCTTCAGCAGGTGCTCCGCGAAGTCCAGCGCGTCGCGCCGGTACCCGCCGGTCATCGGCCGCACCCGCGCGTACGCGAGGAACGCCTCCCGGTAGCCCTCCTCGAGGATCACCGGCAGCTCGGGCGCCACCTTCGCCACCACGCCCGCCCGCTTCGCCGCGAGCGCCCGCGCCTGCACCCCGAGCCGCACCCGGTCGAACCCTTCCGGCACCGGCGTCCCGGCCACCAGCGCGGACAGCACGGCCGTCTGGCCGACCCCGAGCCGCTGCCGGGCCCCCACCGGGGCCAGCACCGCGACGGCACCGGCTTCGGTCCCGGCCGTGGCCCCGGCGGCGGCAGCCGCCCCCGTGGCGCGCGTCGTCGTACGTCCCGCAGGGGAGGAGGGCCCGGCGGAGGACGAGGGTGCGGCCCGCTCGGCCAGGGGGTCCCGCCGGCCGGCGGCCACGGCCCCCCGGATCGCCTCCAGCTCCCGCTCCAGCTCGGCCGGGCCGGGGAAGTCGTCGTCGCGTTCCAGCAGGACGCCGGGGGGCGTCACCCGGGCCGCCAGGTCGGTCAGGATGTCCAGGACCTGGCGCGGCACCGGGTGCGCGTGGCTGTCGTGCCAGACGCCGTCGCGTTCGATGCCGCCCGCCACATGGACGTAGGCGAGCGCGTCCAGGGGCAGCGCGGCGAGCGCCTCGGCCGGGTCCTCGCCCCGGTTGACGTGGTTGGTGTGCAGGTTGGCCACGTCGATGAGCAGCCGTACGCCGGTCCGCTCGACGAGTTCGGCGAGGAACTGCCCCTCGGTCAGCTCCTCGTCCGGCCAGGAGAACAGGGCGGCGATGTTCTCCAGGGCCAGCGGCACCGGCAGCGCCTCCTGCGCGATCCGCACGTTCTCGCAGAGCACGTCGAGCGCGTCCCGGGTGCGGGGCACGGGCAGCAGGTGGCCCGCCTCCAGGTGCGGGGATGCGGTGAGCGCGCCGCCCGCCCGTACGAACGCGATGTGTTCGGTGACCAGCGGGGCGCCGAGCGCCTCCGCGCGCTCGGCGAGCGCCGTCAGCCGGTTCTCGTCGGGCCGGTCCGCGCCGCCGAGGCCCAGCGCGACGCCGTGCGGGATCACGGTCACGCCGCGCTCCCGCAACCGCACCAGCGAGTCCGGGAGGTGCCCGGGGCAGATGTTCTCCGCGACCACCTCGACCCAGTCGATGCCCGGCATCCGTTCCACGGCGTCCGCGATCTCCGGCCGCCAGCCGATCCCCGTGCCCAGTCGCCGCATGACTCCGCCCCCCTCGGTCGAATGACGGGGGTATGGCCCCGGCGGACGGCACCGAATCCTCACGGGCCCGCCTTCAGAGCAACATTTGAGGTTGCGGCGCCCTACCGCAGCGCGGGGTGGTCGGCGACCACGGTGCAGGAGCCCGGCGCGATCTCCGTGAAGCCGGCGTCCCGGACCACGGGCAGCCCGCTGCCGGTCAGCCGGGCCCAGTCGGACGGGTCGGCGGTCCGCACGGCCAGCGGGAAGCCCGCCTCGCGCCAGGCGGTGCGCTGCCCGCCGGACAGCGCCCACCAGGCGAGCTGGGCGCCGTGGCCCGCCTGGGCCATCGCCTTGCCGGCCGACATGTCCAGCTCCGGGTTCAGCCACAGCACGGGCTCCCCGGGGCCGGCCCCGGCGGGCGGCTCGGGGTCCTCCAGTTCCGTGCCGGACACCTGGAGCTTCGCCAGGTCCTTGGGCCAGCCGTCCAGCGGAACGGGCGGGAAGACCCGCACCTCGGCCGACTTCCCGGTCACCGTGATCCCGGGCAGCGCCTCGGCCCGCCGCCACTCGGCTCCTCTGGCCCGCCGCACCACCTTGCGGATCCGGGCGTCCTCCCAGTCCCGCACGGCGCCGGCCCACTCGCCGTCCGCGACGGCCCGCTCGTCGCCGAGCAGCAGGAGCACGGCCCGGGCGGCCGTCTCCAGTGCGTCGGTGCGGGACGGCGGGGCGCTCCGCTCGATCCGTACCACGAGGGGCAGCACGTACTGCGGCGCCTCGTCACGGGGGTGGCGCTCGGTCTGGAAGGGGCTGTCGCCCGGGGACGCGGGAACTCGGCTCACGGGAGCCAACCCTAAGGGGCCCGGCGCGCACCGCCCCGGCCGCCCCGGGCGGGCCCGGGTCACCCCGAGCAGGCGGTGCGCTGCGCCTCCTGCCACTCGCACACCGGGCACAGCGTGATGCCCCTGTACGACTCCGGATACTCCGTAGGCTCCTGGCACAGCACGCACGCGGCGTACGGCGGGCCGTCGGCCTTCGGGGGCCGGGTCGCGTCGGCGATCGTGCAGTAGGTGGTGTCGGCCGTCCTGTCGTCGTGATCGCTCATGCCCTCAGGGTAGGACGGTGGGGGTCACCGGTGGCCGTTCGTCTCGCCGATCAGCTCGGAGACCTTCACGAAGCGGTAGCCCCGCTTGCGCAGTTCCGGGACGACCGCGCGGACCACCCGCTCGGTCGTCGGGGCGGCGCTGCGGGTGCAGTGCATGACGACCAGCGAGCCGGGCTTGACGCCGTCCAGCACCTGCCGGGCGACCGCGGCGGCGTCCGTGGCGAAGGCGTCGCCGCTCACGACGTCCCACTGCACCGCGGTGACGCCGACCCCGCTGAGCGCGCGCAGCGCCTGGCGGTCGTAGCAGCCGCCGGGGAAGCGGAAGTACGGCAGCGGGTGCGGCACGCCCGCCTTGCGCAGGGAGGCGTAGGCCCGTTCGACGTCCCGGCGCATGCCGTCGGCGCCGACGGTCGGCAGGCCGTAGCAGTCGTTGGTGAACGCGTAGTGGCTGTAGGAGTGGTTGGCGACCTCGAACTGCGGGTCGTGGCCGAGGGAGCGGGCCTGGGCCGGGTACTGGTCGGCCCAGCGGCCGGTCATGAAGACCGTGGCCGGCACCTTCAGGGTGCGCAGGGTGCCGATGAGGTCCGGGTTGTCGAAGTGCTCGCCCGAGGCGGCCCGGGGGCCCTGGTCGGCGGTCATGTCGGCGTCGAAGGTCAGCGCGACGGTCTTGCCGCGGTCGCGGGGACCGTGCTCGAAGACCGGTGTCAGACCGTCCGGGCCCGGTGTGAGCACCGGGGGGTGCGAGGCGGACGGGGAGGCGGAGGCGGCGGGCTCGGCGTGGGCGGGCCGCGCGGTGCCGGAGGTGCCCGCGGTACCGCAGGCGGCGAGGGCCGCGCCGAGGGCGCAGACGGCGGTGACACGGCGTACATGGCGGAGACGGCGTACTGGTGCAATCACCCTACGAAAGTAGGACTTAATTACTGGTTATCGGTCGATATGGCCCGTGGCGCGGCGTCACCGTCACCCGCGCGGCGGCTCCTCCTCGAGGTCGTGCTGCTCCAGCGGGCGCACCGCCGGACCCTGGAGCACGCCGCCGTCGACGTCGAAGCGCGACCCGTGGCAGGGGCACTCCCAGGCGCGCTCCGCCTGGTTGAAGGCGACCAGGCAGCCGAGGTGGGTGCAGCGGGCCGAGACCGCGTGCAGGACGCCCTCCTCGTCGCGGTGGACGGCGAGCCGCTCGCCCCCGGCACGGACCACCGCACCGTCACCGGGCGCCAGATCCGCCACCGAGGCCGGCGGGCGCAGCCGGTCGCCGACGAAGTGCCGGGCCACCTCCGCCTGGGTCTTCAGCAGGGACGTCGCCTCCCGCAGCACCGACTTCACCCGGCGCGGGTCGTACAGCTCCTGCCAGGGGCTGTCCCGGCCGGTGATCAGGTCGGTCAGCAGCAGCCCCGCCATGATGCCGCCGCTCAGGCCCCAGCCGCCGAAGCCGGTGGCCACCCAGGTGTGCCGGGCGCCCGGGTGGAACGGGCCGACCATCGGCACGGTGTCGGTCGACTCGTTGTCCTGTGTGGCCCACGCGTACGTGGGCTCCATCCCGGGGAAGTGCTTTCCGGCCCAGGCGGTGAGCCGGTCGAAGCCCGCGCGGGGGTCGCCGGTGCCCGGTGTGAAGTGCTCGCCGGTCACCACCAGCAGCCGCTGCCCGTCCTCCCCGTACGGCGCGGTGCGCACCGAGCGGGTGTTCTCCTCCGGCGTGATGTACATGCCCCCGGGGTCGGGGCCGTCGCCGAGCGGTCCGGCGACCACCAGTTCCCGGCGCGGCGAGAGGCGGGAGAACAGCAGCGCGCGGTCGAAGACCGGGTAGTGGGTGGCGATCACGACGTCCCGCGCGGTCACCGTGTGTCCCGCCTCGGTGGTCAGCCGGCAGGGCTCGCCGCCCTCCGCGAGACCGACGACCCGCGTGTGCTCGTACACCTGCCCGCCGAGGGCGAGCAGGTTCTCGGTGACGGCCCGCAGGTACTTGAGCGGGTGGAACTGCGCCTGCCCGCTCACCCGTACCGCCCCCGCCACCGGGAAGGGCAGCCCGGTCTCGGTCGTGAACGCGGCCGGCAGCCCCGCGTCCCGCGCCGCCTCGGCCTCCGCCCGCACCTCGTCCACCCGCTCCGGGTCCCGTACGTAGGTGTAGGCGTTCCGGGTCTCCCACTCGCAGTCGATGCCCAGCTCGTCCACCAGCGCGGCCGCGTGCTCGATCGCCCCGGACTGGGAGCGGGCGTACAGCCGCGCGCCCTCGGGGCCCCGGGTGCGGCGCAGCCGGTCGTAGATCAGGGTGTGCAGCGCGGTCAGCTTCGCGGTCGTGTACCCGGTGACGCCGGCCGCCGCCCGCCCGGCCTCCAGCACGGCCACCCGCTGCCCCGCCCGGGCCAGCTCGTGGGCGGTGCTCAGCCCGGCCATGCCGGCGCCGACGACGGCCACGTCCACGTCGAGGTCGCCCGTCAGGGCCGGGTGGTCCGGTCCCGGGGCGGTGCGCAGCCAGTACGAATCGGTGACCTGCCGGAACTCACGCATGCGCGCCGGGTACCCCGCCCGGGCCGCGTCACGTCTCCCGCAGCAGCCGCTCCCGGCACGCGGCCACGTCGAAGTCGCCCTTCGGGTAGCGCGGGTCCAGGGCGTCCAGGTGCTCGAGCAGGAGGCGGCCGACCGCCCAGTCGCGGTACCACTTGCGGTCCGCCGGGATCAGGTACCAGGGCGCGTGCGGGGCCGAGCAGTGCTCCATGGCGGTCTCGTACGCCTCCCGGTAGGCGGGCCACAGCGCGCGGTCGTCGATGTCGCCGGGGGCGAACTTCCAGCGCTTGTCGGGCCGGTCCAGGCGGCGCAGCAGGCGACGGCCCTGCTCGCCGTAGGACAGGTGCAGGAAGCACTTGACCAGGGTCACCCCGTCCTCGGCGAGCGACCGCTCGAAGTCGTTGATCCGGCCGTAGCGGCTGCCGATCTCGGCGGGCACCGCTAGGTGCCTCACCCGGGCGGCCAGGACGTCCTCGTAGTGCGAGCGGTCGAAGATGCCGACCTCGCCGGGCCCGGGCAGCGCGCGCCGCACCCGCCACAGGAAGTCGTGCTCCCGCTCCCGGGCGGTGGGCGCCTTGAACGCCTGGATGCGGCAGCCGGCCGGGTCGAGCTGCCCGATGACGTGCTTGACCGTGCCGCCCTTGCCGCTGGTGTCCATGCCCTGCAGCACCAGCAGGACCCGCCGCCGGTCGCCGGCCGTGCCCGCCGCCCACAGGCGCTCCTGGAGCCGGGCCAGGCGCTTGCCGGTGCGTGCGCCGTCCGCGAGCGCGGCCTCTTTGCCGCCGGGGGCGCCCGGGGTGGCCCGTGCGTCGTACGACGCCAGGTCGACGCGCTCGCCGGGCGGAACCCGCAGGATGTCCCGGAGGCCTCCGGCACCCTCCTTCACGGCACCCTTCTTCGAGGCACTCTTCTTCGAGGCACTCTTCTTCGTCATGGCACGCACGCCCCTTCCCGTCGGCTCCCTGGGGGGCGCGTCGCCCGAACCGGGCGCGTCAAACCACCGCGGGGGCCGACGCAAGACCGCAACGGCCTGGGCGGGCACCGGTGACCGCACGGACGCCGGCGACCGTACCCACGCTGGACGTACGGACGCCGGCGAACCGTGGTGGGTGATGTGTGGGCAGGCCCGACCGGGCGGCCCGGGCGGACCGGGCGGCCCGGTCGGCCGATGGGGCCGCGGCCGGTCCGCCGCCGGTTCCCGCACGCCGCCGACGGCCGTCGCGGCCACGGCCGTCACCGTGGCCGCGGCGGCCGTCCGGCTCGTGCGGATGCCCGGCACGCTAGCCGGGAGGCGCCTCCGCGTCGGTGAGCGGCGCGGGCTGCCGCGCGCCTCTCTCCAGGAAGTGCAGCAGCTCCACCGGGATGGGCAGCACCAGGGTGGAGTTCTTCTCCGCGGACACCGCCATCACCGTCTGCAGCAGCCGCAGTTGCAGCGCGGCGGGAGTGCCGGCCATCTGCTGCGCGGCCTCGGCGAGCTTCTTGGACGCCTGCAGCTCCGCGTCGGCGTTGATGATCCGGGCCCGGCGCTCCCGGTCGGCCTCGGCCTGCCGGGCCATCGACCGCTTCATCGCGTCCGGCAGGGACACGTCCTTGATCTCCACCCGGTCGACCTGGACGCCCCAGCCCACGGCCGGACTGTCGATCATCAGCTCCAGGCCCTGGTTGAGCTTCTCCCGGTTGGAGAGCAGGTCGTCCAGGTCGCTCTTGCCGATGATCGACCGCAGCGAGGTCTGCGCCATCTGGGAGACCGCGAACTTGTAGTCCTCGACCTTCACCAGCGCGCTCGCCGCGTCGACGACCCGGAAGTAGACGACCGCGTCCACGCGCACGGTGACGTTGTCCCGGGTGATGCCCTCCTGGGCGGGGATCGGCATCGTCACGATCTGCATGTTGATCTTGTGCAGCCGGTCCACGAACGGGATCACCAGCGTCAGGCCCGGCTGCCGCACCTCGCTCGCGACCCGTCCGAGCCGGAACAGCACGCCCTGCTCGTACTGCTTGACCACCCGCGCCGCCATCGCGAGGTACACGAGGCCGACGCAGACGACCGCCACGACCGCTCCCACCACATCCTGGAGCATGATGACCTCCTCACACAGAGGCCTGCTTTGTCTGTCGCTGTAACGATATGCCGGGCTTGGGGTGGAAGCCATGGCCGGGCCCCGGGACGGCAGGCCGGGAGGCGGCCGTCCGGCCCGGCCCCGTTCCTGCCGCCTTCGGCGACGGAGCGCGGCCGGGGCGCGGCCGGTCAGGGGACCGCGGTGCTCGCCGGGGCGTGGCGCGGTGCCGGTGCGGTCACCTGGACCGGGTCGGTGCCCGGCGTGCTGTGGCGTGCCGCCCAGCTCTCCAGGGCCGTGCGGCAGGCGTGGTCCAGGTGGTGGAGCCCGGACAGGTCGAGCCGGACCGGGCGGTCCTGGGGCAGTGACTCCAGGCTGTCGAGGATCCTCGGCAGCCGCAGGAAGGTCGCGTTGCCCGACAGCCGGGCCTCGACGGGGCCCGCTCCCTTGTCGAGCACCTCCAGTCGCAGGTGAGACGCATCCCAGGCCGTCTTGACGACCGCGAGGGCCAGCCCGATCAGCACCCCCTCGAACATGCTGACCGCGACGATGGACAGGGCGGTGACCGCCAGGACGAGCGCCTCCCCCCGCTGCTCCCGCCACAGCACGGCCAGCGCCCGGACCGGCACCAGTTTGGCGCCCGAGTGGATGAGGATGCCCGCGAGGGCCGGGACCGGGATGAGGGCGAGGACGTCCGGCAGCAGGGCGGCGAAGAGGAGCAGCCACACCCCGTGCAGCACCCGGGAGGTCTTGGTGCGGGCGCCCGCCTGGACGTTGGCCGCGCTGCGCACGATCACCGCGGTCATCGGCAGCGCGCCGAGCAGCCCGCAGAGCGTGTTGCCCGCGCCCTGGGCGACGAGCTCCTGGTCGTACCGGGTGCGCGGCCCGTCGTGCAGCCGGTCCACCGCCGCCGCGCTGAACAGCGACTCCGCGGACGCGATCAGCGTGAACGCGACGATCGTGCCGAGCAGCCCGACGCCCGCGAGGCCGCCGAAGGCGCTCAGCGGGGGCGGCTGGACCGAGTCCAGCAGCCCCCGCACCTCGACGGTGGCCACCGGCAGCCCGAGCACCGCCACGGCCGCCGTGGCGAGGCCGACGGCGGCCAGCGGACCGGGCACGGTGCGCACCTTCGCCGGTGCGAGCCGCCACAGCAGCAGCACCGCGACGGTGCCCGCGCCCAGGGCGAGCGAGGACAGCGCCGCGCCGTCGCCGAGGGCGCCCAGCAGCGCCCCCGGCAGCCCGGCCAGCTTGCCGAGACCCGAGCCGGGGGCCTTGGCCGCCAGGGCCGGATACAGCTGGCCGGCTATCAGGACCAGTCCGATTCCGGCCAGCATGCCCTCGACGACCGAGACCGAGATGGCCCGGAAGTACCGGCCCAGCCGCAGCGCGCCCATGAGGATCTGGAGCAGCCCGCAGGACAGGACGATTACGCCGAGCGACGGCAGCCCGAACTCCTGGACCGCCTCGAGGACGAGGACGGTCAGCCCGGCGGCGGGACCGGACACCTGGAGGCTGCTGCCGCGCATCAGCCCGGTGACGATGCCGCCCACGATGCCGGTGACCAGGCCGAGTTCGGCCGGCACCCCCGAGGCGACGGCCACGCCCACGCACAGCGGGAGCGCGACCAGGAAGACGACGAGGGAGGCGGCGAAGTCCCGCCGCAGATGCGGGAGACGGGATATGAGACCGGGGGGCGCGGGGGGAGTGG